>CBDUPN010000001.1:0-195852 GCA_965369125.1 uncultured Aureibaculum sp.
TAACGTCTTATGTTACGGCTTTTTTAATTAAATTATTATTTAATAATTATCTTAGCCAAATCAGTTAAAAAAGATCAAATATGAATAAGATCAAAATTATTTTTCTCTTCGCAATCATTTTTATGTTCAATCTGAATGCACAGGAAAAAGAAGCAAAAAAATGGGATGTATCCAATCCCGAAGGTGAATGGGATTTTAAAGAATTAGAATTACAAACCGACGAAGGCACCTGGATGAATCTAGATGTAAGTCCGGATGGTAAAGAGATTGTTTTTGATCTTTTAGGTGATATTTACAAAATGCCCGTTACAGGGGGAAAAGCAGGGTTATTAAGAGAAGGGCTGCCCTTTGAAGTACAGCCACGGTTCAGTCCGGACGGAAGCAAAATATTATTTACAAGCGACGCCGGAGGCGGTGATAACATATGGATAATGGATGCTGATGGATCTGATGCGAAACAGGTCACCAAAGAAAGTTTTACCCTGCTAAACAACGGGGTTTGGTCTTCCGATGGAAATTATATTTTTGCCCGTAAGCATTTTACCTCTCAACGGTCATTGGGTGCCGGCGAAATATGGATGTATCATATCACAGGTGGTTCTGGTACTCAAATTACCAAACGTAAGAATGACCAGCAGGATGTTAACGAACCGAGTACTTCTCCGGATGGTAAATATGTATATTATAGTGAGGATGTTTATCCCGGTGGTTATTTTCAATACAATAAAGACCCGAATAGCCAGATATATGTTATCAAACGCTACGATCTTGAATCTGGCGAAACGGAAACGGTGACCGGTGGGCCGGGAGGTGCCGCCAGACCACAGGTTTCAAGGGATGGTTCTAAATTAGCTTTTGTAAGACGTGTACGCACCAAATCGGTGTTATTCATACACGACTTGGAGACCGGTGAAGAATGGCCGGTATATGATAAACTTAATAAAGATCAACAGGAAGCCTGGGCTATTTTCGGTGTATATCCAGGTTTTAGCTGGATGCCTGGTAATAAGGAAATCGTATTTTGGTCTGGGGGCAAGATCAATAAAATTGATATCAATACATTAGCGATTAGCAATATTCCGTTTACAGCTGAAGCGACTATAAAAATAGCCAAAGCACTCGAATTCGACACCCCCGTATTCACAGAAGAATTCACTTCTAAAGTGATACGGAACGTTGTTACCTCTCCAGACGAAAAAACCATCGTGTTTAATGCATTGGGGTTTTTATGGACTAAAAAATTACCCAACGGCAAAGCAAAACGCTTAACAAGCAATACAGATCTGGAATCTGAACCCGCTTTTTCACCAGACGGAAAACATATTGTCTATGTAACCTGGAATGACGAAAATTCAGGAGCCATCCATAAAATTCCGGTGAATGGAGGATCCGCCATTAAACTTACTTCAGAAAAAGGAATCTATCGCAGACCAAATTTTTGCAATGACGGATCGCGAATTGTATACACCAAGGAAGATGGCAATAGCGAACAAGGCAGATCTTTCGCTAAAAATACCGGTATTTACACGATGAATTCTAATGGAAGCAATAGGAAATGGTTGGAAAAAGATGGTGAATACCCCATGTTCAGTAATGATAATAAAAGAATCTATTACCAGACAGGGGGTACTTTTTTTGGTAATTTAACCAAAGAGTTAAAAAGTATAGATCTTAACGGAAAGGATGAAAAAACATTGGTTACCTCAAAATACGCAAATCGTTTAATGCCAAGTCCTGATAATAACTGGATCGCGTTTAGTCTTTTACATAATGTATACCTGGCGCCAATGCCAAAAACAGGTAAAACAGTTGACCTTGATAATAAAACAAAGGTTGTGCCCGTATCACAGGTTTCTAAAGATGCGGGTATCAATTTACACTGGTCGAAGGATAGTAAGAAGATCCATTGGACCTTGGGAGAGGAATATTTTACCAATGAAGTTTCCCAACGTTTTACCTTTTTAAAGAATTCGCCAGACAGCATACCTCCTATAACGGCAGAAGGAATTAAAATGAATCTGGTTTCGAAATCTGATAAGCCAAAAGGTAAAATAGTCTTTACGGGAGCCAGAATAATTACCATGGAAGGCGATCAAGTGATAGAAAACGGAACCATTATAATCAATGAAAATAAAATTGAAGCAATCGGGAAAACCGGTGAAATAAAAATCCCGGCAAATGCTAAAATCTACGACGTAACAGGAAAAACAATCATGCCCGGAATCGTTGATTCTCATGCGCACGTGGGCGGATTCCGTTATGGTTTAACAACACAAAAACACTGGCAATTTTATGCTAATTTGGCATTCGGTGTTACGACAGCCCATGATCCTTCAGCGAATACAGAAACTGTTTTTACCTTGGCCGAAATGATCAAAAGTGGTGAAATGGTGGGGCCACGCCTCTACTCTACCGGGTTCATATTATATGGAGCTGACGGCGATTTTAAAGCTGTAGTGAATAATTTAGAAGATGCGCGTTCTTCCATTAGGAGAACCAAAGCTTTTGGGGCCTTATCTGTAAAGAGTTATAATCAACCCCGACGTGAACAAAGGCAACAGGTTATACAAGCTGCCCGTGAAGAAGGTATTTTTGTAGTACCCGAAGGTGGTTCTACTTTTTATCATAATATGACCATGATCATGGATGGTCATACCGGAATTGAACACAATATACCCGTTGCACCTGTCTATAAAGATATTATCGAATTATGGAGTCATAGCAATACGGGGTATACGCCAACCTTGATCGTAAATTATGGAGGAATGAACGGCGAATACTATTGGTATCAGAAAGATAATATTTGGGAAAATGAAAAATTATTAAAATACTCACCGAGAAGTATTGTAGATGCGCGCTCAAGGAATAGAACTATGATCCCTTTAGAAGAATATGAGAACGGGCATATACTCACATCCAAAACAGCTAAAGCCTTAACCGATGCAGGTGTAAAAGTTAATTTAGGCGCTCATGGCCAGTTGCAAGGTTTGGGGGCACATTGGGAGCTATGGATGTTACAGCAAGGAGGCATGACCAATATGGAAGCGCTTCGCGCCGCCACCATGAATGGTGCAGAATATTTAGGTATGGGATCGGATATTGGTTCATTAAAGACTGGGAAACTAGCTGACATGATCGTCCTGAATAAAAATCCATTGGAAGATATTCAAAATTCTAATAGCGTTATTTACACAATGGTAAACGGCAGACTTTACGATACCGATACTATGAATGAAATTGGAAATGAAAATAAGCTTAGAACGAAATTTTATTGGGAAAACAATAAATACAATATGGCTTTTCCTTGGCATGAATCTGCACAAAGTTTTACTTTGCCCGGTTGTGGTTGTGAAGTTGGACATGACTAAAGGATCATATAATTTTTTAAGAAAATCAAGTTTTTAAATAGTTTTTGACAAACTTGTTTATCAGAATGGAAGAATCACAATTAACAAGAATTAATAAATACCTAAGCGAAGTAGGTTATTGTTCGAGAAGGGCAGCAGATAAGCTCATTGATCAAGGCAGGGTTACCGTTAATGGCCTTGTGCCCAAAATGGGCACAAAAATATCCCAGAAAGACGAGATTAGGGTCGATGGTAAATTAATAAATGAGCCAACAGATGATTTCGTATATATTGCTTTTAACAAACCCATTGGCATTGTCTGTACTACAGATACCGGCGTTGAAAAAGATAATATTATTGATTATATCAATTATCCAAAACGCATTTTTCCCATCGGAAGGCTGGACAAACCTAGTGAAGGACTTATATTTTTAACTAATGATGGTGATATTGTAAATAAAATTTTACGGGCAAGGAACAACCATGAAAAAGAATATTTGGTTACCGTAGACAAACCTATAACCACTGATTTCCTTAAAAAAATGCGCAATGGATTGCCTATTTTAGACACCATTACACGAAAATGCCATGTTGAAAAGATGGGTAAATTCGAATTCAGAATTATTCTTACCCAGGGATTGAACAGGCAAATACGTAGAATGTGTGATTATTTAGATTATAAGGTCACAAAGTTAAAACGTGTAAGGATCATGAATATTTCTTTGGATATTCCTATAGGAAAATGGCGATATTTAACCCAAGATGAAATGAAAGAGATCAATCGACTTGTAGCGACATCTTCAAAAACGTATGATACTCATAATTAATATTTTACCGCTATAAATAATTTTAATATGAATGGAAAGATTTAGTATATTCGCATGCCAATTTTTTAAAAATTGTTAAGCGAAAAGAATTTCACTTTTTACATATGAAAAAAATAGAAAATATAGAATTAGCTTTTTTAAGTCTCGATGATTATCAAGAGCTTAAAAAGGCGATGATCGAATCTTATACCAATATGCCTAATTCTTATTGGAAAGAACATCATATTAAATCGTTAATAGAACAATTTCCAGAAGGTCAGGTTGTCATAAAGATCAATGATCAAATCGCAGGATGCGCCTTAGCGATCATAGTAGACTACAATAAATTCGATGATCATCATTCTTATAAAGAAATCACTGGTGATTATACCTTTAATACACATACTTCGAAAGGTGATGTTCTATACGGGATTGATGTGTTCATCAAACCAGAATTCAGGGGTTTGCGTTTGGGAAGAAGATTATATGATTATAGAAAAGAATTATGTGAAAGATTAAACCTGCGAGGTGTGGCTTTTGGAGGGCGCATCCCGAATTATCATAAATATTCCGAGAAGCTATCTCCGAAAGAATATATAGATCAGGTTAGAAGAAAAGAAATTAACGATCCTGTTCTGAATTTTCAAATTTCTAATGATTTTCATCCCGCCAAGGTTTTAAAAAATTACCTTGAGGGTGACAAAGAATCCAATGACTATGCTGTTCTTTTAGAGTGGGATAATATTTATTATGAAAAACAAAATAAACTCGCTTCTACTACCAAAAAAATTGTTCGTCTCGGATTGGTTCAATGGCAAATGCGTCCATATAAGAATTTAGAAGAAATGATGCATCAGGTTGAATATTTTGTAGATGCGGTTTCGGGATATCGATGTGATTTTGCACTTTTCCCCGAATTTTTTAATGCGCCACTTATGGCCGAAAACAATCATTTATCAGAACCCGAAGCTATACGTGAGCTCGCAAGTCATACCGACGATATTGTAAAGCAATTTTCAAAATTGGCAATTTCTTATAATATTAATATCATTACCGGAAGTATGCCGGTAATTAAAAATGACAGGTTATACAATGAGGGTTATTTATGTAAGAGGGATGGAAGTTTGGAAAGTTATGTAAAACTTCATGTAACTCCAGACGAAGCAAAAGTATGGGGCATGACAGGAGGCACAAAACTACAGACCTTTGATACAGACTGCGGCAAAATAGGCATATTAATATGTTATGACGTAGAATTCCCGGAGCTCAGCAGACTACTGGCCGATGAAGGCATGGACATCTTATTTGTACCTTTTTTAACCGATACTCAAAATGGTTATTCAAGGGTTCGCAACTGTGCTATGGCCAGAGCGATTGAAAATGAATGTTACGTCGCCATCGCTGGAAGTGTTGGGAATTTGCCAAAAGTGCATAATATGGATATTCAATTTGCACAATCTATGGTTTTTACGCCTTGTGATTTTTCATTTCCCGCTAATGGTATAAAAGCAGAAGCTACTACCAATACAGAAATGATCTTAATTGCTGATGTCGATATTGATCTGCTTAGGCAACTTAATCAATTTGGTAGTGTTAGAAATCTAAAAGATAGACGTAAGGATATCTTCGAATTAAATAAGAAGATATAGAAAACTATATTAGACATTGTAATTATTTATTCTCTTAGCTTGCCTGTAAAGACACTTGCTTTAGAATTAAAAGGATTTCCCGATGCCCGTCGTAATAATACAACCTGACCCGTATGCCAAATGGCATCGGCTATAGGGCCGTTTATGTTATTCCAGAAAGGAAATTCGCTCTTTCCTTGACTTCCTATAAAGATTAGTTTTAGGTCAGTCAGATCTTTTCTATTAAGTAAATTTAAACTTGCTTTTTTTAAATTCACTAAAGTCTGTTTTCTCTTGGCTTCAAAATCAAGCTCCTCCTCTACTACACTTCTATCATTAGGCGTATTTGTGGTAGCATTTGCAATAACCTTAGATAAACCATAAATATGTTCTAAGGTCTCTTCACAGGTACGCCCATTTTCACTGGGCTTATAAATTAGATCTTCTTTTCTTAATTCTTCTGTAGCCCAATAATACCTGAACCCAAGACCATCGATCATTCTTGAAACTACAGATCCTGCCGTATAAGTTTCGGGATATTCGGGGATCTCATAATATGGTAGATCGGAAGTTCTCATTTCTTGGGCATTTAAATAGGTTGTTATTAAAATAAAGCAACTTAAAATTAGTGTGGATTTGTTCATATAAATCAAATTTCTTCATGTAATTGTTAAATATACTATCAATATATGAAAAAGAGAAAGCCCAAACACAAATAAAAATATTCCAAAACCGCTTAAATTATTTTATATTTGTGATAACCCAATTAAACTAGCTACTGTAACTAGTCAAACTTTTTATGAAAAAATTTTACACTACTTTAATCATAGTGTTCATCTTTGCGTGCGTGTTGAATGCCCAAGATCGTTCACTGGAACCCGAATCTGCGGTTTTAACAACGCATACGGTTACGATTAAGAATAAAGTTATTCCTTATACCGTAACCGCCGGTACACAACCGGTTTGGGATGAAGAAGGAAAAATTATTGCCTCCTTATTTTATAGTTATTACAAACGATCGGATATTAAAGATGATGCAAGCCGACCGTTGATCATTTCATTTAATGGTGGTCCTGGATCAGGTTCTGTATGGATGCATATGGCCTATACCGGACCAAGAATTTTAAATATCGATGAAGAAGGGTTTCCTGTTCAGCCTTATGGGGTAAGGGAAAATCCACATTCTATATTAGATGTTGCAGATATTGTTTATGTAAACCCTGTGAATACTGGTTACTCGAGAATTATTAATACCGATAAAGAAAAAAAAGTTGACAGAAAAGAATTCTTCGGAATTAATGCAGACATAAAATACCTGGCAGAATGGATCAATACTTTTATTACCAGAAATAATAGATGGCGGTCTCCTAAATATTTAATTGGAGAGAGTTACGGTGGTACAAGGGTTTCAGGCCTGGCCTTAGAATTACAAAATCGGCAGTGGATGTACCTGAATGGTGTTATTTTGGTTTCACCCGCTGATTATAAAGTTTTAAGAGCCAATGGCCCTGTTTCATCAGCTTTAAATCTACCTTATTTTACCGCTGCCGCTTGGTATCAAGGGGCTTTAAATGAAAAATTACAACAAAAAGATCTACTGGATATTTTACCCGAAGTTGAAAAATATACCATTGATGAATTAATACCTGCACTTGTGAAAGGTGGATTTTTAGAAGATTCTAAAAAGAACGAGGTCGCAAAAAAAATGGCCTATTATTCAGGTTTATCAGACAAAGTGATCTTACAGCATAATCTGGATGTACCCACACAGTTTTTCTGGAAAGAATTAAAACGGGATCATGGTTTTACTATAGGCAGATTAGATTCACGTTATCTGGGGATAGATAAAAAAGATGCCGGCAACAGGCCAGACTATAGTGCAGAATTAACATCTTGGTTACATTCTTTTACGCCGGCCATCAATTATTATTTGCGAGAGCATTTAAATTATAAAACGGATATAAAGTATAATATGTTCGGGCCAGTACATCCATGGGACAATGACAATGATAATACGAGGGATAATTTGCGACAGGCAATGGCACAAAATCCATATTTAAATGTACTGTTTCAGTCTGGTTATTATGATGGGGCCACGACCTATTTTAATGCGAAATATACGATGTGGCAGATTGATCCTAGTGGAAAACTAAAGGATCGCCTTGATTTTAAAGGCTATAGAAGTGGCCACATGATGTATTTACGCCAGGAAGATCTGGCTGCTGCCAACGAAGATTTAAGGGAATTCATAATAAATTCAACACCTAAAAAAGGACAATCAGCCAAATATTAATTATAAATGAAAAAGATATTTCTCATTATAATATTACTTATATCCAGTTTTGTAAAAAGTCAAACCGATACCGAAATTTATTTGTTTGATCTTATTCAAAATGATAGTGTTTTTACCATAGATAATCCTATAAATATCTCCTCGAATGAAGGCTATGACAACCAGCCGTCTTTTTTAAATGACGGATCCGGAATTCTCTTTTCTTCCACACGTTTCGATCAAACCGACATTGTTCTTTACAATCTCGAAAATAAGACCAAAGCCTGGCTTACCAACACTTTAGGTAGTGAATATTCACCTTTGCAAACGCCCAATAAAAAATATTTTTCGGCCATTTATCTTGATAATGATGAAACACAACTGCTCTGGAAATACACGTTTAGAAGGAAAAAACCGAAAGTGTTAATCGAAAACCTAACCGTTGGATATCATGCCTGGGTAAACAAAAACATCATTGTTTCCTTCGTTTTGGGAGACCCGGCTACCCTCGAAGTTTCTAATTTAAAATATAAAATTAAATATCCAATTGATAAGAACATAGGTAGGTCGATTCATAAAATACCTGGTTCAGAATTGATAAGTTTTATTAGTCTTGAACATGAAGATCCTGAAATTTATTCGATCAATCCGCTGAATAGTGAAAAAGAGTTTTTGGCTGATGCTTTAGAAGATTCACAAGATATGGCCTGGACAACAGACCATACCATAATCATGGGTCGTGGTGATAAATTATATAAATTAAAGGTAGGCGTTGACAAAACCTGGGTTGAGTTTGCATCTCTAAAACCGTTTAAATTAAACGGGGTTACAAGAATAGCCGTAAGCCCTACTGGAGATAAAATTGCCATCGTTGTAGACGAATAATTAAAACCAACATTAAATGCATAACATCCGATTTATTTTTGTCTTTCTTTCAGTTATTTTTATTGCCTTAGCTTGTAATAGTAATAAGGTCTTTAAAGATAAATGGGTAAAAAAACAGGCCCCTGAAACTTTTAAGGCCCGATTTGAAACCACTAAAGGTAATTTTGAAATTGAAGCCAATCGTTCATGGTCTCCTAAAGGTGTTGACCGCTTATACCAGTTAATTTCTAGCGAATTTTATACAGACATTGCGTTATTTAGGGTTGTCCCAGATTTTGTCGTTCAATTTGGTATTCACAATGACTCAATTTTAAATAAATCCTGGGAATCATTTAAGATACCTGATGAGCCCGCATTAGAACCTAATGTCGAAGGTGCCATTTCTTTTGCCAGGGGTGGTGAAGAATCGCGCACAACTCAGATCTTCATCAATTTAAAAAGTAATTCTCCCAGATTAGATACGATTTTCTATAGTGGCGTTAGAGGATTTCCAGTGATAGCAAAAGTAACCAAGGGAATGGATGTTGTAAATGCCTTTTACAAAGATTATGGGAATGAACCTGCCACGAAACAAGATTCAATTCAATTAAAAGGGAATAACTATTTAAGGAAGAATTACCCAAAACTCGATTATATAAACAAAGCTTATATTTTAAAATAATACTTATTTTAACTCCACTTTGTGCCTTACCACCAACCATTAGCCAGGCCTGTGAATTGATTTATTAACATTTCTAAATGACGGCTCATATAAAATATAGAACATGGTCAATACTTAATTTAAATTAATTTTTTCCAGTATATTTACTTAACATATGATAGAATTTATTCTGAACAACGATCATATTAAAACTACCGTCAATGCAGGGATTACCCTGTTAGACTTTATTAGGGAACATCAACAGCTTAAGGGGACAAAAATAGGTTGCCGTGAAGGTGATTGCGGTGCATGTACCGTACTTGCCGGTACTTTACAAAAAGATAAGAGTCTTGCATACAAGACCATAACCTCATGTATCTCTCCGCTAGGAAATGCCCACGGAAAACATATAGTAACTATAGAAGGCACAAACTTAATTAATGAACTTACTACTACGCAAAAAGCAATGGTTGATAATCATGCCTCCCAATGCGGATTTTGCACACCCGGATTTGTAGTATCTCTTACTGGTTTAGCTTTAGACAACAAGCCTATTTCTTACGACGATGGTTACAATGCCATTAGCGGAAATATTTGTAGGTGCACCGGTTATAAATCAATTGAAAGATCGGTACAAAATATTGTCGACAGGCTAAAAAATAAAAATAGTGAAGATCATATTAATTGGCTTATAGAGTATAATTTCATCCCTCATTATTTTACTAACATTAAGGATAGATTATATGCAATTAAAGCAAGTGATCATGGTAAAACAGCAAAATATGTCGCTGGCGGGACCGACCTATATGTTCGTTATGCCGATCTATTGGCAGATGAAAAAGTAAGCTTATTATCTTCAACTAATGAATTAAGTGGCATTTCATTTTATAAAAATAATTGCGTCATAGGAGCTTCCACAACTGTAAGTGACATGATGTATAATAATGCCATGCAAGTATATTTCCCTGAGATCCAATCTTATCTAAAATTGGTAGCTTCAGAACAAATTAGAAATATGGCTACGATTGCCGGTAATTTGGTCAACGCCTCCCCCATTGGTGATATGACCATATTATTCTTAGCATTAAACAGCAAGATCACCATTAAAAATACTGAAGGTAAATTAAGAACCATTCGGCTCAAAGATTTTTATAAGTCCTACAAAAAAATAGATTTATTAGAACGAGAAATCATCATTAACATTGCTTTTGAAGTTCCTGATAATTCGCATTTATTTAATTTTGAAAAGGTAAGTAAACGCACACATTTAGATATTGCCAGTGTCAATTCTGCCATTTGCCTTAGATCAGACGGAAAGGTATTAGAAGATGTGCATTTGTCTGTAGGTGGGGTTGCTCCTATTCCAAAATATCTCTATAAAACATCAGAGTTTTTGAATCATAAAGTAATTAACAATGCAACGTTAATTGCAGCCAATAATGTATTGCAACAGGAAATACATCCCATAAGTGATGTAAGGGGCTCAGACGAATACAAAAGGCTATTGGCCAGGCAACTATTCTTTGCTCATTTTGTTAAATTATTTCCTAAGAAAATTGATCTAACCACATTGGTGAATCTATGAAAAACTTCAAAAATATCGATTCTTTTAGTCACGTAAGGGGTGAATCCCTTTTTATAGACGATATCATTGTAAGAAAAGACACACTTTACGGATTAGTTTTCGATTCGCCTAAGGCACATGGAATCATTAAGAAACTAAATATTACGAAAGCCTCTTCCGTTGAAGGGGTCATTAAAATTTTTACATATATAGATATCCCTGGCGAAAATCAAATTGGTGGCATCATACCCGATGAACCATTACTTGCCGAAAATGAAGTTCATTATTGCGGCCAGCCTATTGCATTTATTATAGCAAGATCAGAAAAGATTGCCAAAAAAGCCAGAGCGCTTATTGAGATTGAGATTGAAGAACTTCCTGTAGTTACAAGTGCTAAAGACGCTGCTTCAAAAGAACTTTTCATTTCTGAACCAAGAACTTTTACATTGGGAAACACCCGTGATGCCTTTGTGAAATGTGATTATATATTTGAAGATGAAGTTTTTACAAATGGTCAAGAACATCTTTATTTGGAAACCCAGGGAGCATATACCGTTCCTATGGAGAATGGTAATATAAAAATTACTTCATCTACCCAAGGTCCCACGCAAGTTCAAAAAGCGGTGGCAAAGGTCTTAAATATTGGTATGAACAAGATCGAGGTTGATGTTATAAGACTTGGCGGAGGCTTTGGCGGTAAAGAGGATCAAGCTACGGCTTGGGCAGTAATGACTGCATTGGCAACCTTTACATTAAAAAAGCCTGTAAAATTTATTCTAGATCGTCATGATGATCTTCGAATGACAGGCAAACGTCATCCCTATGAAAGCAATTTTAAAATTGGTTTATCAAAAGATCTTAAAATTATTGCCTTTGAAGCCGATTTTTATCAGAATGCCGGCGCTGCTGCCGATCTTTCTACCGCTGTTGCCGAAAGGACTTTATTTCATGCGACGAATAGCTATTTTATAAAAAATGTAAAAACATCTGTATATAGTTGTAAAACAAATCTACCTCCAAATACGGCTTTCAGGGGTTTTGGCGGGCCTCAAGGAATGTTTGTTATCGAGGCTGCCATTGCCAAAGCAGCTCATGAAATAGGTGTAAAAGCCAAAGATATTCAAGAGAAAAACCTGCTTGAAGAAAATGACGAGCTACCCTACGGACAGATCATGACGGAGGTCGAAGCAAAAAACGCCTGGCAATCGGCACTATCATTATTTAATTATAACCAATTAATAAATGAAGTCACCCAATTTAATAAAAAGAATAAAAATTTTAAAAAAGGGATCGCCTTGATGCCCATTTGCTTCGGTATATCCTTTACCAACACACCTATGAACCATGCGAGAGCATTGGTACATGTTTATTTAGACGGAAGTGTTGGCGTTAGCACCGGGGCCGTTGAAATGGGTCAGGGAGTGAATACTAAAATGTCACAAATAGCAGCCCAGGTATTTTCGATTCCTGCTGAAAATATAAAAATTGAAACGACGAACACCACGCGTGTTGCAAATACATCACCAAGTGCTGCAAGTTCAACCGCCGATCTCAATGGCAAAGCACTACTCAAAGCTTGTAAAGCCATTTTAGAACGATTAATAACAGTAGCTGCCCTGGAACTGGAAGTGAATAAGAAACTCATAACCTTAAAAGATGAATGGGTATTAGTTAATCACAAAAGATCTACTTTATCATGGAAAAAATTAATTTCCATCGCCATGTTAAGAAGGATCGCCTTATCTGAAAACGCTCATTATGCAACACCATTGATTCATTATGATAAAACTATAGAAAAAGGACATCCGTTTGCTTACCATACCTACGGAACAGCCATCATTTCTGCAACCATAGATTGCCTAAGAGGTATTTATACTTTTGATGCCATAAAAATTGTTCATGACTATGGTGAAAGTATGAATGAAGGTGTCGATTTAGGTCAGGTAGAAGGGGCTTTGGCACAAGGTATTGGTTGGATGACCATGGAAGAGTTGTCTTATGATCTTAAAGGAAATTTGTTGTCGAATGCATTATCGACCTATAAGGTACCTGATATCTTTTCTGTTGCCGAGGATATTGAGGTAATTCCGTTGGAAACCAAAGGAAATGATCTAGCAATTTTAAAGTCGAAAGCAGTTGGAGAGCCACCACTTATGTATGGTATTGGGGCATATTTTGCCCTACAAAATGCCATCATTGCCTATAACCCTACTTATAAACCAAAATTTCATGCGCCTATGACACCTGAAAAGGTATTAATGGGTTTGTATGAATAATAATTATGGAGAATTTCTTTGTTTTAAGTGATTCGCTCTAAAATAAAATTAGAAGTTTTATTATATGTACGTCACGTAAATTCGGGGAGAAAAAACATTCCGCAGGTACATAATAATACAAAAAGCTAAAGAGCGTATCACACATTAAGACCCACGGAATGGGAATT
The DNA here is from genome assembly GCA_965369125.1 of uncultured Aureibaculum sp. Lineage (GTDB taxonomy): Bacteria > Bacteroidota > Bacteroidia > Flavobacteriales > Flavobacteriaceae > Aureibaculum. The sequence goes on from CBDUPN010000001.1 coordinate 13,586, forward strand.
AAATGCTTTTAAATAACGTGCGAGATTAAAAAAAATTATACAACAACACCGATCTATTTAATTAAATTTAAATAAAATATAAATGCAGAGGTTAATTTTAAAAAAAATTAAAACATTTTGAACTTTCAGTATAAAAGAAACGACATTCTTAAAGGCCTCTTGGTTTATGGGATTGGCGATAGTATAGCGGCCATTATTTTAGGAGAATTTCAATTTTACAGATTGTTAGGAATAGTTTTAATTGGTGCAACTGTCTATGCCTTCGAAATACCAAATTATTTTAACTGGATTGAATCAAAAACGGTTTCATTATCGGGATTTAAAAAATCATTTTATAAAACCATGCTGGCATTATTATATTTTAATCCGCTATGGATTTTTAGGCATTTAATTTTCATTAAATTATTTTCTAACGATCTAAATTTTTCTTTTAAAAATATTTTAATTATTTCGCTTTACTCCTTTTTGGTGAATATTCCTATTTCAATTTTTGGTAATTTTATTATTCAAAACAAGATCAAGTTAAATCAGAGATTTCTGGCCAGTGCAATTTTTTCTGCATTAATGGCTATCTATTACGCTTTAAGCGAAACTTTATTTTCATGATGAACCTATGGCAATTCATTCTTTCAAAATTAAACCAGCATTCTGTTGTTTATCTATTAACAGTTATTAAACATAAAGGAAGTTCTCCCGGCCGGCAAGGTTTTAAAATGGTTATTTCAGACAATGATGAAATTTTCGGTTCCATCGGTGGCGGCGTTATGGAATATAATATGGTGGAACGCTGTAAGGAATTGCTTAAAAATAAAGAATACAAGCCTTTTATTAAACGACAGATCCATAAAGGAACCATTATAGATGGCTCAGGAATGATATGCTCGGGTGAGCAGACCATTGCTTTTTATCCAATTACTCGAAATAATCTAGAAACAATTCAGAATATAATAGGTATCTATTCAAATAATAAAAGTGGTGTTTTATCAATCTCGCCGTCGAATTTTTCTTTTTCCACTAAAATGGATTTAAATACCAAATTTAAACTTACCCTCATTAATACTAACGAGTGGTCTTATGATGAATTAATTAACAAAAAAGATATCATTTATATTATTGGCGCGGGTCATGTCGGGCTTGCCACCTCTGAGTTGATGAGTGCCATAGGCTTTTATGTGATTTTATTAGATAATCGAGCACATCTAAACACATTTGAAAAAAACCTAAAAGCCAATGAAAAACGGATAATTGATTATGCCGATGTCGCTAGTCATATTCCTGAAAGTAATTCCACTTATGTTGGTATTATGACCAATAAATATACAGATGATAAATTGGTGCTGAGTAAATTATTGGGTAAATCTTATAAATATATTGGGGTATTGGGAAGTGATTCTAAATTAAAACTTATGATGGAAGTACTCGAAAAAGAGGGTTTATCTGCTAAAGAACTCAAAAAAGTACATGCCCCTATAGGTATAACAATAAGAAGCCAGACACCACAAGAAATTGCCGTTAGCATAGCCGCAGAGATCATCTCTATAAGAAATAAATAGTAAATATTTACTATCTTGAGTAGTTAGGCGATTCTTTTGTGATCATAACATTATGAGGATGACTTTCTGTGATACCTGATGCCGTTAATTTTACAAATTTTCCTGTAGTTTTTAAAGTTTCAATGTCTTTAGCTCCACAATAGCCCATTCCGGCTCGTAAACCACCTAAAAATTGATGAATACTCTCAAATAATTCACCTTTATATGGCACCCTTCCTACAATTCCCTCAGGAACTAATTTTTTAATATCATCTTCTACATCCTGAAAGTACCTATCCTTACTTCCTTGCCTCATGGCCTCAATGGACCCCATACCTCGATATGATTTGAATTTACGACCTTCATAAATAATAGTTTCCCCGGGAGATTCTTTAGTTCCGGCAAGAAGTGAGCCTAACATTACTGTATCTGCACCGGCAGCAATGGCTTTCGGTATATCTCCGGTATAACGTATGCCACCATCCGCAATTACGGGAATCCCACTACCCTTAATAGCATTAGCCACCTCGAGCACTGCTGAGAATTGCGGAAAGCCTACCCCGGCTATCACTCTGGTAGTACAAATTGATCCCGGACCAATGCCAACTTTTATAGCATCTGCACCCGCCTCTACTAAATATTTAGCGGCTTCGGCAGTTGCGATATTACCTACTATAATATCAAGATCTTTAAATTTTTGTTTTAATTCTTTTAAAACACTTACTACCCCCCTAGTGTGGCCATGTGCTGTGTCTATTACTATAGCATCAATTCCTGCATTTACCAAGGCTTGAGCCCTATCCAAAGCATCAGGGGTTACCCCAATTGCTGCAGCAACGCGAAGTCTGCCATAGGTATCCTTATTGGCTGTTGGTTTCTGACTTAGCTTAGCGATATCCCTAAAGGTTATCAAACCTACCAGTTTATAATCATCATCTACTACAGGGAGTTTTTCGATTTTATTTTCTTGTAAGATCACTTCTGCTTGTTTTAAAGAAGTGCCCGCACTTACAGTAACCAAATTCTTGCTGGTCATCACTTCAGAAATAGAACGGTCGAAATTTTTCTCAAAACGCAAATCTCTATTGGTAACAATACCAATTAATTTACCTTCTTTATCAACAATTGGAATTCCCCCGATTCCATGCTCACGCATACTTTTTTGGGCATCAATGACTTTAGCTTCAATAGGCAAGGTAACAGGGTCTATGATCATACCCGATTCTGCCCTTTTAACCTTACGCACCTCTTTTGCTTGTTGTTCGATGCTCATATTCTTATGAAGAACACCAATACCTCCTTCTCGGGCCATAGCGATAGCCATGGCAGATTCGGTAACTGTGTCCATAGCAGCAGAAATAATAGGTACGTTAATAGTTATGTTTCGTGTAAATTTTGTTTGGATATTGACTTCCCTGGGAAGTATTTCAGAAAAGGCAGGTACCAGGAGTACATCATCGTAAGTTAATCCTTCTCCTACAAATTTGGAATCATGAGCTTTCATATGCAACTAATAAAAAATTAATTGCGACCAAATATACTACATTTTAGGCTTTCAATAAGATTTACTACGTATTAATTGTCTAAAAGAATCATAAAAATGTTGAATATAATTTTTTAGCAACATTATTATCTACATAATTTTTATACTTCACACCGTTGTTAGTATGCAATGACTTAAAAACCACCCAGGATATCCCATCCTTGTTATAATCTAAACTAATATCCGGTTGGACACCGGTATATTGCTCAACAAATAGAAACTGTGCATTTTTATTAATCTTTCGAATTTTTTTAATCAGTGGAAACATATCCTGAATTTTCTGATCAGTTGGAACTTCAAATATATCGTTGAAGCCACTTGACCAAGATCTTCTTTTATCCGGTTCGTTGATAACTGTCATTATAAAAATTATTGGTTTTTGAGAATTCAATATTGACAAGAACCTTTTTGTACATCGTTGATAGTATAGAAAATTATCTTCTGCTAAAGCATCTCGGTGATTGAATAAACTGTTGTGATAAAGTTTATGGCCTGCAGATTTACCCTTATTGGTTGAAAATATATGCTCTTTATTTAAAAATTTATAAAATTGATCATCGATGCAATCAATAATTATTTGCGGAGAACTGAAGATCCAATCAAATGGATAAGAAGCTTTTTTTAGTTTAACTTGTTTGAGATACCAAGCCGAATTACAATTTTGTCCTAAAGAAATTATTTGAGCGTCACCAGGATAAATATTTAGAGACCTTAATTCTTCACGAACATTATCTGCTTGTTTTAAATATTGTTCGAGTTTCTCCTTGCTAAAAGATATTCTCTGTTCTGTGTTTAATAATTGATATAGAATTTTTTTAAGAAGCATTATTGACTTGAGTCTTAGAGAACAGTTGCTTTAATATTATGAAGGTTGAAACAACAAAGGTAGCAGTCATCAAAGCACCGGAAATCATGACAATATACTTCATCCATAATAGTCCTTTCCATAAGAAATAAATACCCCCAAATGTTAAAACAACAGAAAAGAAAGGTTCTATCATTAAAAATAATTTCAATGACATTTTTAAATTAGTTATGGCGAGGATAAGCCCAATTAAAAAAAAAATCATAGACATTGAAAGTACATGGGAATGTACTATAGATAGCATCTCTTTATCGGGTTTTTTGAATTTCATCTCTTCGGCATTTTCATCGCTTTCGTTACCCAAATAATTTTCTTCAATTCCAATTGGTGACATTGAAGAAGTTTCATTAACGAACAAAAGACCGGTATAAAAACCAATACTTAGAACCACGACAAAGATCCCAATTAATAACTTTAATTCTTTTGGAAGCGTAAAGATGAGTCCGTTTAATTTCATTAAATAATTTTATTTAATTGCAATACATTAATTGATTTTAATAGGTTATTCACTGCAACCGTCATGGCATTTGCAGATATGGTCGCACCAGAAATTCCAATGATATCCTGTTCGTAAACGAGATTATCTACTTTTGATTTACCTATAAATTGTTGCAACCATCTTTTACTACCTATTTCACCTCCATAATCCTCGCGATAAATAAGTACTTTAGCTTTAGAGATAACTAGATTTTCGTCGAATAATACCAAAAATTCAAAATCATCAGCCTTACCAAAGGCTTTTCCAATAAATGCATAGCCTAATAAATCATTACCATTAAGAATTTTAAATAAAGTCTGGTTTATTTTTGTTGGCAATTTGTCATTTATTTCCTCTGAAATTGGAATAGGTTCAAGTAAAAATTGATCTATTTCGTAAGCTGATCTAATTTCCTTATCAACTTTCTTTTGAATATTTTTTGGCAAATCAAATGCCTGCGATATTATCGCAAAAAAGAGTATCGTAAAGTAAAACACTTTAAAAAATTTCATGTCGCAAAAGTATTAATAATGTATCAATAGTTACAATTAAATAATTATAAAGCTGAAACATATGATATTATGATGTCCCAGCTTTATGAACTCGTACACCGTAATTAGAACCAAACGCCAATACCTAAATTTAATTGATTCGTTGATTTATTATTGGCAATGGCATTATCCTTAATTTGATAATCTGCTTTAACCACAGCCCCTGGCGCTAATTTATAGCTTAATCCAAGGGTCCATTCATTTCTGTCAAACGCCAAATTCCTGATAAGATTTCCGCTTACATCTGCATGAGTATCAAAGTCTTCATACCTGGCAAAGGCAAATAATTGTTGTTGTTTTGATTGCGCTAATAAATTAAAAGCAGCTTCTAAATACCATCCTCGTAAGGTACTTCCCAATTGTGCATCATATAATTCATTATAAGCTTCGGTATCTTTGATGCTCGCGTTGATAAATTGACCTCTTGCGGTAAATCTATTTAATGTATATCGCGCGTCTAAACCAACCATTGAAATACCAACATCCGCACCATCGATATCGTCAACATTATCTTCAGCTTGCGTACGACCAAAATAACCAGATAAACCTAAACGCAATCCAGGAATACCATAATGATCTAGTTTGGCTGAAAAGTTTGGTTTGTTGATGGTGGACTTAATCCCTTTTTGTCGGCCATTTCGTAACCCACTTGACCCACCTAGAACATTCGAACCATTAACAGATGCGAATCCATTAAAAATATAGGCTTGATAACGAAGGGATGCATTGTCAATCTTCCCCGAAACTCCAACGCCAATTTCTCTCCAAGTGGTAGGTACAATATTTCCGTCAATACTTGGCCTTTCTACACCATTAAAGGTTGTCGGTTCATGGTACTCATTGACTATACCCATGGGTACTAACATTAATCCACCGCGAAGATTCAAATTGTCGTTTAAACTGTAATTTAAAAAAGCTTGTTCTACAAAGACCTCTTCTACATGTTCAAACTCTACCTCAGTAATAAATTGTGTTCTGTCGTTAAATTTGTATCCAAAAAGCAACACTAATCGTTGTACGTCTAGCTCGCCGTTATCTCCTTCTGGTTGGTTATAAGTAATTTCACCATATCCACCAACAGTAACTCCCGAACTAACATTGCCTGATAAAATTCGATCTGCACTATTTATTTGTAAGTTAGAATTTGAAGATAATGAATCCTGCTGTATTTGAGAATGCGCAATATTTAATGATAATAGTAACCCGGTAATTAGAATAATTTGTTTCATTGTTTTTATTTAGACTTATTATAAATTAAGTACAAATATAATACAATGAACATTTACTAAATCCTGATATTTGTCATAAATATCAAAAAAATCTAAAAAACTAATTCATCTTCAGTTATAATTTATGATAAGGAGTCGATGATAATACAGATAATTGTTCTTGACGATTATAAGAATACGCTGGCAGCATCATTATAGGCATCTTCGAAGGCTTCCATATTAAGATCTAGCTTATACCCTCGTTCTTTAAAATAAGCTAACATTTTTTCTGTTGGCATATTTCCAGTGAGTTCATCCTTGGCCATTGGACAACCTCCATATCCTTTTATGGCACCATCAAATCGCCGGCAACCTCCCTCATAGGCCGCATTTACTTTTTCTTCCCATTTAGCCGAAGTCGTGTGTAAGTGCGCACCAAATTCAATTTTTGGATAGAGTGGAATTAAATTCGAAAATAAATATGTTATGATCTCAGGTGTTGAACTCCCAATGGTATCTGATAATGAAAGTATGTTTATTCCCATCCCAGCCAATTTCTGAGTCCAGTCGGCCACAATCTCTACACTCCACGGGTCACCATAGGGATTACCAAAACCCATGGATAAATAGGCCACAACCTCTTTATTGTTTTTGCCAGCTATATTTAATATTTCGTCCAAAATAAGGATTGATTCATCAATAGTCTTAGCCGTATTACGCATTTGAAAATTTTCAGAAATTGAAAAAGGGTACCCTAAATAGTCTATTTCTTCAAAAGAAGCAGCATCATTTGCACCTCTCACATTGGCTACAATGGCTAATAATTTACTCTTGGAAGCTTCTAAATGTAACATAGAAAGTACATCAGCGGTATCTCTCATCTGAGGTATTGCTTTAGGGGATACGAAGCTTCCAAAATCTATAGTGTCAAATCCGACTTTTAAAAGTTTATTGATATAAGCCGCCTTTTTTTTGGTAGGAATAAACATCTTGATGCCTTGCATAGCATCGCGCGGACATTCAATAAGTTTGATCTTATCCATAGAAATTCAAAGATACAAAGTTTGATAGTTTATATTAATTAGAAAATAATATATAAAAACCCAAAGCAATGAATACTGAAACTTTGAACCATTTGCCATAGACAGCTGCTTTTCCTGACCTAAAATATTTTGCAAAACTACCCGCTAAAATTGCCACCAAACTAAAAGCAAGAATCGAAACCAACATAAATAATCCGCCTAAGATGATTATTTGAATAGTAATTGTCAACTCCTTATCAAACAAGAACTGCGGTAAAAAAGCTAGAAAAAATAGGGAAACTTTTGGATTTAAAACGTTCATAATGAATCCTTGTTTAAATAATTTGAAAAGTTTCTGGTCGGCAACTTTGTTAGAATCAAGTTTATATTCCGGTTTAGCTTTGAAAGCAGCATAAGCGAGATAAAAAAGATAAAGAGCTCCAAATAATTTAAGAATAAAAAATAAAGAATCTGATTGTTTGATGATCACCGAAACACCTAAAGCTACCAGCGCTGTATGAATGACCACCCCTGTTCCTAGACCAATGGCCGTAGCTATGCCATGTTTTTTACTATTAGTAATACTTTGAACTATTACGTAAATAATATCAGGCCCGGGCATAAAGGCCAATAATATGGAGGCTAATATAAATGATAATAAAATATTGATATCCAAAACGATTGTCTTAATTCATCAAAAAAAAATCCTGCAAAAAATGCAGGATTTAAATTTACTTAAAAAATACGTTATTAAAGAGATGCCGAATATTCTAAAAGATCAACAATTTTTGTTGAATAGCCATATTCGTTATCATACCAAGAAACTACTTTTACAAATGTATCTGTTAAAGCTATTCCAGCTTTAGCATCGAAAACAGAGGTGCAAGTTTCTCCTACAAAATCTTGTGATACCACTAACTCTTCAGTATATCCCAATATCCCTTTTAATTCATTCTCTGATGCTTTTTTCATCACTTTACAAATTTCTTCATAAGTGGTGCTTTTACCTAAGTTTACGGTTAGATCAACAACAGAAACATCCATAGTTGGTACCCTAAAGGCCATCCCGGTTAATTTCCCGTTTAAAGAAGGAATAACTTTTCCTACAGCTTTTGCAGCCCCAGTAGAGGAAGGAATAATATTATGCAATGCTGCTCTACCACCTCTCCAATCTTTTAACGATGGGCCATCAACAGTTTTTTGTGTGGCTGTTGTAGCGTGAATAGTTGTCATTAATCCGTCTGTAATACCAAAATTATCATGTAATACCTTTGCGATTGGAGCCAAACAGTTGGTTGTACAAGATGCATTTGAGAATATTGCCTCCGATGCTTTTAACTCCTTATGGTTTACTCCCATCACAAACATAGGGGCATCTGGAGAAGGTGCAGAAATAATCACTTTTTTTGCGCCGCCTTTTACATGCAATGCCGCTTTTTCTTTAGATGTAAAAAATCCAGTTGCTTCTATAACATATTCAGCACCAATTTCATTCCATTTTAAGTTTTCGGGATTCCGCTCTGCGGTTACGCGAATTTCTTTACCGTTGACAATCAATTTTCCACCTTTTACTTCTACATCGCCATCAAATCGTCCGTGGACTGAATCATATTTTAACATATAAGCTAAATAATCGACATCCAATAAATCGTTGATACCAACAACTTGAACATTCTTTCTTTGGGCAGCCACTCTAAAAGCTAGTCTCCCAATTCTACCAAAACCATTAATTCCTATTTTTATCATTTTTATTTAATTTTATACTGATAATATATCAGATATTTTTAATAATTCTCTATTTATATCATGTGAGCTTTTAATTGCTTCTTCAATATCGGTTATCACTACCTGATTATTTATTAAACCCACCATTACATTTGATTTTCCGTCTAGCAGGTTTTCAACGGCACTAACGCCTAATTTACATGCCAAAACCCTATCGAAACAACTTGGGCTTCCACCACGCTGCATATGGCCCAAAACTGAAACTCTTGCTTCATACTCAGGGAGTTTATTCGTAACCATTTCTGCTAATTCAAATACATTTTTACCTGTTTTATCGCCTTCGGAAACAACTACGATACTTGAAGATTTACCACTTCGCTTGCTTCTTTGTAAAGTTATTAGAAGCCTCTCTATTCCCAAATTCTCTTCCGGAATTAAAATTTCTTCAGCTCCTGCTCCGACACCTGCATTCAGCGCTATAAACCCGGCATCTCTTCCCATAACTTCAACAAAAAATAATCTATTATGAGAACTTGCGGTGTCTCTAATTTTATCTATTGCTTCAACAACCGTATTCAAGGCTGTGTCGTAACCAATTGTAGAGTTCGTACCAGCAATATCATTATCGATCGTTCCCGGTATACCAATAAAAGGAATATCATGTTCCTTTCCAAAGGCAACGCCTCCTCTAAAAGTACCATCACCACCGATCAATACTAAGGCATCAACTTCTGCGGCTTTTACGGTATCGAAAGCTTTCTTTCTTCCTTCTACCGTTCTAAATTCATTAGAACGAGCTGATTTAAGGATTGTACCACCCCGACTGATGATATTTTTTACACTCCGGGCATTTAATTCGGTATAATCTCCTTCGATCATGCCTTGATAGCCTCGGTAAAAACCAACGCACTCAACATTATAATAGGCACATGCCCTCGCAACTGCTCGTATAGCAGCATTCATACCTGGAGCATCACCACCAGAAGTTAAAACACCAATTTTCTTTATTTTATCATACATAATTCATAGTCCGAAAAAAGTCGCGTAAAATTATAAATAATTACGATTATTTACTAAAATTTGATCAGAATTATACGAAATCGTTATAGTAGTTTAATTTATTATAATTCAAGGTATTAACTTCACTTAACAATGCTAAATAAGAACCTTTGTTTATTTCATAACTGAATCCTTTCTTTTGGAAATAAAGTTGACCAATTTCTTGTTACCTTTAAGCGTATCTTTAGGTTTTAAGACTTTCGAATTTGTCACTTTTTTCTTAAAAAGTTTTTCTTTTAATTCCTTAGCATTATCAAAATCTACACGCCAGGAAAGCCCGATGCCATGTGTATATCCCTCGGCATCGGTAACATCATATTCTATATCATTCGGCCTGCTATAAGCTTTAGCATTTAAAGTTCCTTCATTATTCAGTGGAAGTTCAACCTCAACTTCACCTACAATATTAGATTGTGTATTAGATCCAACAGGAACACCAACTTTTCCATTAACAATAACTCTTTCTCCAATCCTGCTTGAAAAAGAAACTCCTAATTGATCATCCAGATCAGAATAACGCACATCATCCCTACTTACTATATCGTAGGTGACCCCCAACTGAAACTTATCTCCTTTACTTCTTAAAATACCTGAAAGCACACTCGCAATTTTCTCAGAAATTGTTCCAGTTATGGCTGCATTGGTATTAAAATTTAAATTCCCCTCACCTAAATCTATGAATGTGCCTGTTGTTAACAGTGAAAAGAATTGCGTCATTTTAGCATCTTCATTACTCATTTTAAATTGCAACTCTGAATTCACTACTGAATTTTGATTGGGTAATTCTACATCGAAATCTATTTCAGAATTCAATAGCTGTCCGGTGATTTTCGCAATCAGATCAACATCGATCTTTCTATTCGAGTTGGGGACATTTTCTAACAAGACCGATGGATTTGCTTTTGTTCTATATACTGCATTGATATTCAAAAATGCATCAAATGGATTTCCATTCCAAACTACAAGTCCTCCGGGTTTTATTATAAAATCCTTATTGACAATGTTTCTAAATTCATACTTTCCATTATCTACCACGTAGGTACCATTAATTTCAAATTTTCCATTTGTATTTATTTCAATAAGCATATTTCCATCACCACTACCTCTTAAAATACTCCCAGTATTCTTATCAATAACGATTTCTGCAATGGCATCTTTTGTAACAGTTAGATCAAAGTTTAAGGTCAGACCTTTGAATTTGTTAAATATTACTTCCCCGGGTTGATTATTATTATCTAATCCCTTTTCTATATTAGTCACAAAATTGATCAATTTTGAATCTCCAACGGTTGAAACATAACTTAATGGAATAATAAACTCTGTACCTGCTTTTGTAGTTCCCACCACATCTATAACTAAGGCATCCGTATAACCTTTTATAGTTGCATTCCCTTCCATAAAACCCGTTCCATAATACTCAATATCATCTTTTTCCTGAGTATTAAGCACCAATAAATTATCTGTATTGATCTTTAAATCTAGAAACCACTTTTCAAATTTATCATGTGTAATACTACCTGAAATAATTCCTTCTGTATCATGTACAACATCTAATAGTGTTGTTGGTAAAAAGTTGAATGATTGATTACTAAGTTTTACTTCTGGGTTGCCAATAAAATCATAATTTACATTAAGGTAGGGTATAGACATCCCAGCATTTTCCATGAAAAGTTCGCCATTGATATCGGGATTTTCGAGTAAACCGGTGATGGTTCCATTTCCAGAAACTTCTCCTCTGATGTCCTGTATTACATCTTTTCCCACCGCATTTAGTATATTCAGTTTGAATTTATCAAGTGAATAATTAGCGAAAATAGTAGGATCATCTCCTGATATATCAACTTCTCCCATTACAAGAAATTTATTAATATTCTCGTTTTGCAATCGCACCTCTACATCATAAATTTCAACAGAATTATCACCTTGCGCTGTTACAAACAGGTCACCTTGTTTAATATTATTTGTATAAAAATTATTTATGGTCAAATCGGCATAAGGATAGGCCTCTCCTCGTACCTGCTTATAATTAATTATGCCATTAACAAGTCCTTTTAGCTTTAAGCTTTCAATAATTGGTGTTATTCCTTGTAGCTGAACATTTTTTAAATTTAGTGTAACATCTTTATCGTTAGTACTATTTATAACGCCTGCAAAGTCGATCATTTGCTCTTTGGAAACCATATTTATTTTATCAAAAGCAAAGGTGGTCATAGCCTTATCGAAAACGACCTTATTTTGTTTATTATTGTCAGGATTAACAGCCCAATTGTTCCCCTTGAAATTTACATTTGATGTTTTTAATCCAATAACCGATTTGTTATTCGCGTTAATGGTATGGTAAAAACTCAAGTCGAATTTTTCATCTAACCTTTTCCCACCTACAAAATCTGTTCTAAAGAATAAGGTGTCATTTAGGGTTACGTTAACAAGACTTAAATCGGCGATGTCATAATATTTTGAATTCACCTTGTCAATACTCAATAGTGTATTAAATAAAGGATTTTTATTATCTATTTGCAACCTGATATTCTCAATAAGATTATCATAGGCTTCAACTTTAGGTGATCTAAGTGTTAATTCAAAATTTTGGTCATCAGATTCTATTTTCCCTTTAATTGATGTATTAGGCCCTAATTTTACATCTGGAAAGAAAACATCAACGATCTTATTATAGATTTTAAAATTAAAATCCAAAAATTGACCTTTAGTCACTTTTATAGGATTATAATTCGTATAAATGCTCCCCCACGAATTTGTGGCTAATTTACCCAGTTCGTTGAACTTAAAATTACCTATGACCCTTCCATCTACGATATCGGTAGAATTTATGGTTATTGTTCTTACGCTGTCTAGAAATTCTGATGTAATGTTAAAATCTGTGAAGAAATAATTATCGTTTTGATTCTTATATGAGGCATTCGTAAAATTTATTTTCCCGGCTAAATTATCTAGTGTATTGCCACTGAATTTGATGTCCATTTTACCTTTTAAAATAGCTATAGAATCTCTTTTAAAAAGATTGAGTTTATTGAAGTTCGAATAGGTTACTTCTGCAATAAAATCAAATTTATTAATATCCGATGATAGATCAGCTAATCCTTTAAAACTCATTTTTAGATTTTCATCGCGGGATACCAGGCTACCATTAAAAAGCTGATTTCTAAATACGCCATTTACATCAATGTCCTTATAGGTATAGCCCTTATATTGATATTTTGAAATATTCCCTTTTATCGAAGTGTTGATCTTTTCTAAAGTGAATCCCTGGCCTTCAACATCAGCTATCAAGGAAATTTTACTAATAAGACTATCTTGAACAACCTTACCAAACTCTAAATCTATTAATTCAACCTTACCAATATATTTAGCATTATCAATATCATTAATATTTGTGAGCTTTAAATCAGATATCGTTTTACCTACATCGCTAATTATTTCCAATTGGGCATCTACCATTTTATTGGTAATATAAGATCGACCTTTAACTGAAAATCTTCCAAATTTTCGAAATGAGGTAGGTAATGTTTTCCCGAGAATATTTGGAAGCAATAATTTTAAATTATCATAATTCGCTGATAGGTTGTAAATATCGGCATTTAAAGCAAATCCCTTTTCAGTATTTATGGCATTGACAAAATGAAAAGAACCATTAATTACTGTATTTCGATTAGATTTTAGATCTAATTTCTGTAATCTAAAATCATTTAAGGTACCGGAAAGCTTGGTTGTAAAATTTACTTTATCATTTTCCCCTAATTCGCTATAAAATTTATTTAAATCGATCAATGAGACCGATGCCTGAGAAAAATCTGCGTCGATTAGCACTTTATTATTAAAATCAACCAGATCTTCACGTTTATAGTTAAAAGTTATATTTGTTTGTATCGATGAATTTAAAGTTTCCAATTCAGTATTTTCGAAAGACATTTTAGTCCTGGAATACCTAAAATCCGTCGAAAATTTGGATACTAAAATTCCGTGATTTTCAATAAGTGATATATTCCTAATATCAGCGTAAACATTGGGCCCTTCAATTTTAAAATTTTCGACCAATCCATCAATGTTTTTATAGAATACCACAACACCTTCTTGCTTGTTTTTATTGAATAAATAAAAATTCGCGTTTTCGAGATTGAGCCTTGTTGAAGTGAGTAAGAATGGATTAGAACTGGTATTTGTAGAATCTTTGTCATCAAATTTCTCTACAAATATCGACAGGTTATCATTATCTTCACCTTCATAGGTTTTTAAATAAAAATATAATCCCTGCAAATCAATTTCACCAAACTCGAGTTTATTCTCTAAAATATTCTTATAACTAAATAATGAGGTCGTGAGTTTATCTACGTAAATTAATGAATCGTTATGATGATCTTTAATTTCAATTTCCTTGAGTTTTATATTTCCCAAATAGGAAAGATCTACTTTTTTAATAAGTATATTGGTATTGTAATCTTTATTTAACCTTTGGGTTACAAATTTAGCAAGGCCCGTTTGAACCGGTGTTAACGAAAAAAGTATTATAAAAAAAATAAGCCCCAGTAACAATGTTACCAGTATTCTAAAACTTATTTTAATTAATCGTTTGATAGCCCTATTTATTATAAATTTGCAACTTTAAAAGTACATAAATTATAAGCACAATTTTTATGCCCTTGTTGTAAATTTAATGAAAAATAAATCGATATACATATTAGCAATTGAGTCCTCTTGTGATGACACCAGTGTTGCCGTGCTGTACAACGATAAAGTGTTATCTAATGTTGTTGCTGGCCAAAAAATTCATGCGGAATATGGTGGTGTTGTACCTGAGCTTGCCAGCAGGGCACATCAACAAAATATAGTACCAACGATCCATGAAGCACTAAAGCAGGCCAACGTAGATAAAAAAGAACTAAAGGCCATTGCTTTCACCAAAGGTCCGGGGCTCTTAGGATCTTTGTTGGTAGGCACCTCATTCGCTAAATCGATGGCTTTGGCGCTGAATATTCCCTTGATTTCAGTGAACCATATGCAGGCACATATACTGGCACATTTTATTGATGATGAAAAACAGCAAAAACCTTCTTTTCCATTCTTATGTTTAACTATTAGTGGTGGACATACCCAGATAGTGTTGGTTAAGGATTACTTTTCGATGGAAATAATCGGGCAAACCATTGACGATGCCGTAGGTGAGGCATTCGACAAATCGGCTAAAATATTGGGCCTACCATATCCCGGAGGGCCTTTTATAGATAAATACGCCCAACTAGGAAATCCAACCGCTTTTGAATTTCCGCATCCAAAAACAAAAGATCCATTGGATTTTAGTTTTAGCGGGCTTAAAACGGCCATACTTTATTTTATTCGTGACCGTGAAAAAGAAAATGAAAATTTTATCAAGAATAACTTGAATGATATTTGTGCTTCTATTCAATACACCATTACGTCGATTTTAATGGAAAAATTAAAAATCGCCGTGAAGCAAACCGGAATAACCAACATTGCTATTGCAGGAGGTGTTTCGGCTAATTCAGGAATCAGAAAAGCCTTGGGAGATGCTAATTTAAATTTTGGATGGAATACTTATATACCGAAATTTGAATATACAACAGACAATGCGGCTATGATTGGAATAGCTGGTTATTATAAATATCTAAATGAAGATTTTGAAAATATTTCGATTTCTGCTAAAGCGAGATTAAAGTTTTAAGCAATCATCTAAAATCAAAAAACCAATGCGATTGCATTGGTTTTTAATTTATTACTGCATCATTGCAGCCGCAATTCGTTTATAAATTCCATTTTCAAGTTTATCTCTAATGGCTGAAAAAGCTGCTATTGTTTCCGTAACATCATCTAGATTATGGGCTGCCGTTGGAATTAATCTCAATAAGATCATTCCCTTCGGAATTACCGGATATACAACTATAGAACAGAAGATACTATAATTTTCTCGCAAATCGTTTACCATAGCCATGGCTTCTGGGATATCGCCTTCAAGAAAAACTGGTGTAACACAAGAATTTGTATTGCCTATATTAAAGCCGTGATCTTTTAATCCCGACTGAAGTGCGTTTACATTTTCCCAAAGTTTTTCCTTTAATTCTGGCATGGTTCGCAACATATCAAGTCTTTTTAATGCCCCTTTTACCATTGCCATTGGTAATGATTTAGCAAACATTTGAGACCTCATATTATATTGCAAATATTGAATAATATCTTTATCAGCAGCAAAAAAAGCTCCAATTCCTGCCATGGATTTAGCAAAAGTTGCAAAATACACATCTATTTCATCCTGAACACCCTGTTCTTCACCTGCACCTGCTCCTGTCGCTCCCAATGTGCCAAATCCGTGTGCATCATCAACCAGCAATCGGAAATTAAATTTTTTCTTTAAGGCTACAATTTCTTTTAATTTACCTTGCTCTCCACGCATACCAAATACACCCTCAGAAATTACTAGAATTCCGCCACCAGTTGTTTCAGCAACTTTAGTAGCCCTCTCAAGATTTTTCTCAAGGCTTTCAACATTATTATGCATAAAGGTAAATCGCTTGCCATGATGCAAACGAACCCCATCAATTATACAAGCATGTGAATCGACATCATAAACAATTACATCATTTTTGGTCACCAAAGCATCAATGGCAGAAACCATTCCCTGATATCCGAAATTCACTAAATAAGCCGCTTCTTTATTAACAAAGGCAGCACATTCTTGTTCCAATTGTTCATGATAAGTTGTATGTCCAGACATCATTCTTGCACCCATGGGATATGCCAATCCATATTCAGCAGCTGCCTTAGCATCTGCTTTGATAACTTCGGGGTGATTTGCCAGACCTAAATAGTCATTGATACTCCAGGTTATTAATTTTTTACCATTAAAACCCATCCTATTTGATATTGGACCTTCTAACTTAGGAAATACATAATAGCCTTCGGCCTGTTTCGCCCATTTTCCTAATGGCCCTTTATCTTTTATAATTCTTTCAAATAGATCTTTCATTCTCGTATGGTTAAGACGGTTGCAAAGTAAATACTTTTTTTAATGCATTTCAAAAATGCAAGCAACACTTTTTTAACAAAAATAAATTTACTTTATCGACTAAATATACGCCATTCTAACAATAATTACAATCTCGGTAAAAAAAAAGAGGCTTAATAATTAAAGCCTCTTTTTATTAATCATTGTATAAATTATTCTATTTTATAAATTCAATCGCTGCTTGGGCATGCTTTTGCGTATCAAAAAATCCTTGTTCACGCATCCATTCATCACTAAATACCTTACTCATATATCTAGATCCATGGTCAGGAAAAATTATAACCACCTTACTTTTTTTATCAAATTCACCTATTTCAGCTAACTGGAATACAGCCTGCATGGCAGCACCACTTGTATAACCAGCAAAAATGCCTTCAGTCAACGCAATTTCGCGAGCTCGATGCGCACTATCTTCATCACTTACCTTTTCGAATTTATCGATAATGTCAAAATCTGTTGCCGTTGGAATTAAATTTTTTCCCAATCCTTCAATTCTATAGGGATAACTTTCCTTAGGATCTAATACGCCGGTTTCATGAAACTTTTGTAATACAGAACCGAATGCGTCTACCCCAATAATTTTAATATTTGGATTTTGCTCTTTTAAATATTTAGCCGCTCCAGAAATTGTACCTCCGGTACCACTGGCAGCCACTAAATGAGTTATCTCACCCTTGGTCTGCTCCCAAATTTCGGGACCAGTAGAGTTATAGTGAGCATCAATATTTAATTGATTAAAGTATTGGTTTATATATACAGAATCTGCAATTTCAGCATGTAACTTTTTGGCTACATTATAATAAGATCGAGGATCGTCGGCACTCACGTGGGCTGGGCATACATATACTTTTGCCCCCATGGCCTTTAACATATCAATTTTATCATTAGAAGATTTTGAGCTTACAGCGAGGATACAATCATATCCTTTAATAATACTCACCATTGCGATACTGAAACCTGTATTACCAGAGGTTGTCTCAATAATCGTTGTACCTTCCTTAATTAATCCTTGTTTTTCTGCTTGCTCTATGATGTGAAGGGCAATTCTGTCTTTGGTCGAATGTCCGGGGTTGTAGCCTTCAAATTTTGAGTAGAACTCACCGTCTAAATCTTGGGTGATCTTATTTAATTTAATCATTGGAGTATTTCCAATAAGTTCTAACACATTTTGGCTCACACCTAAATTTTGGTTCATAAAAATCAATTACGATTAATATTAAATAACGGGCAAATTTAATACTTTTTTTTTAATTACTTTTTTATGCCTTCCAGATCTAACATAAAGGCATAATCAATTGCTGTTTCTTTTAATGCATCAAATCTTCCCGAAGCCCCGCCATGTCCGGCATCCATATTTGTATGCAATAATAAAACGTTATTGTCCAATTTAAATTCTCTCAATTTAGCAACCCACTTTGCCGGCTCATAATATTGTACTTGTGAATCAAATAAACCGGTGGTGACCAACATGTTAGGATAATTTTTCTTTTCAACATTATCATATGGTGAATAGGATAACATATAGTCATAAGATTCTTTTACATTCGGATTTCCCCATTCGTCATATTCGCCGGTCGTTAAGGGAATTGAATCATCGAGCATTGTAGTTATCACATCCACAAAAGGTACAGCAGCAACAACACCATTGAATAATTCGGGGTTCATATTAACAACAGCTCCCATTAACAATCCACCTGCCGATCCACCCATGGCATATAAATGTGCCGGTGATGTATAGTTTTTCTCAACTAGGTATTTACCACAATCAATAAAATCGGTAAAAGTATTTTTCTTATTAAATAATTTACCATCATCGTACCATTGCCTTCCTAGGTACTGACCTCCTCTTATATGTGCAAGTGCAAATACGAAACCTCTATCAAGCAGCGATAAACGCGTTGAACTAAAACCATCGGGGATCGTATATCCATAAGAACCATAAGCATATAATAACAATGGTGTGTCCTTATTAAGTTCAGTATCTTTTCTATATACTAACGAGATCGCTACCTTCTTTCCATCCCTGGCAGTTGCCCAAATTCGTTCACTTTTATAATTATTTTTATCGAATTTGCCTCCAAGTACTTCTTGTTCTTTTTTGATTTCTTTTGTCCTATCCTTCATATTGAAATCTATGACTGATGAAGGCGTAGTAAATGAGTTGTACCCATATCGAATGATATCAGTATCAAACTCAGGATTGTTATACACTCCTACCGCATAGGTTTCTTCGTCAAAAGGCAATAAATAATCTTCTGTATTATCCCATCGTTTTATGCGTATGTTATTAAGTCCATTACTGCGTTCTTCAAGCACCAAATAATCTTTATAAATCGATATATCCTCTAGTAATACATCTTCCCTGTGAGGAATAACATCTTCCCAATGTTCAACTGTTGTTTTATTTTCGGGCGTCCGCATTACTTTAAAGTTCTTGGCCTCATCTTTATTAGTCAAAATATAAAAATGATCGCCATAATGTGAAATACTGTACTCTAAACCTCGTATTCTTGGCTGAATCATCCTCAATTTACCATTTGGAGCATTTGCATCTAACACTTGGTACTCATTACTAAGTGTGCTGTAAGATCCAATAATGATATATTTCTTTGATTTTGTTTTATAGACAAAGGCACCAAAAGTATCGTCTTTTTCATGAAAGACCTCTGTGTCTGTTGATGGGTCTGTACCTAAAGTATGCCTAAAGATCTTATCACTTCTTAATGTAATGGGATCTTTCTTTGCATAAAAGATAGTTTTATTGTCATTAGCCCAGGTGGAACCCCCAGTTGTATTTTCAATTTTTTCAGGATAAATTTCACCTGTTTCTAAATTTTTGAATTGAATAGTATATTGTCTTCGACTTAAAGTATCTACACTAAAGGCCGCTAATTTATTATCCTCACTAACGCTTACACCACGTAAGGAATAATATTCAAAGCCTTTAGCCATATCATTGACATTAAACATGATCTCTTCTTCAGCTTCGAGATTCTCTTTTTTTCTTGAATATATTGGATATTGTCCGCCTATCTCATATCTCGTTATATAATAGTATCCGTTATCTTTATAAGGAACTGACTCGTCATCTTCTTTAATTCTGCCTTTCATTTCTTGAAAAAGTTCTTCCCTAAACTTTTCTGTATGACCAAATCTTTTGTCGAAATAGTCGTTTTCGGCGTTTAAGTAATCCAACACTTTTTGTGTGTGTTCATCAGGATCTTTGGCGTTTTTTTGTTCGTCAGTTAAACGCATCCAATAATAATTATCGATTCTTATATCGCCATGTTTTTCTAGTTCTACAGGAACTTTATCTGCAATGGGAGGTTTCGCATCAGCGTTTTTCATTTTGTCTTGTTTACATGAAGTTGTTAAAATAAGTAAGGTAGTCAGGAAAAAAAGAACTGTTTTTTTCATTTTAAAAAGATTTAATTAAGGGCCGAAATTACTAAATTTGGGTTTACTAATAAATAAATATCGCAATTATGTTTGGAGATTTATCAGGAATGATGGAAAAGTTAAAAGCCGCTCAAAAAAAAGTAGAAGAAACTAAAACTCGCTTAAATACCGTCTTTGTTGATGGGGAATCAAATGGAGTAAAAGTTACGGTTACTGCGAATCGAGAAATAAAGAATATATCTATAGATGATAACTTATTGAATGATAAGGAAGAATTGGAAGATTATTTGATCATCGCATTGAATAAAGCTATAGAAAAAGCAAACGCCATCAATGAAGCTGAAATGGCAGCGGCTGCAAAAAATGGATTGCCGGATATTCCCGGAATGGATATGTTTAAATAGTGGTTGATTTACTGATCATATAATTACATATTAGATATTGGGCAAGGATATAAGTAATCATAATCAAAACCGAGTAATACTCTTGCGGTTCATAAAATTTATTCAGCGCAATCATGCTATCTGAAGCTATGAATAACAATGCGCCTAGTAATAATAATCGTGTTGATGTTGTCTTTTTTGTAATATAATTTAAAAGTGAAACTACGCCAAACATTGAAATTGTAAGTCCGTAGATTACTACAGGCCATAAGTATCCATCCAGATTTTCAAACAAAATATAAATTAAGACCAGAAAAAAACCTGCAAAGGGTAAGATCGCTGTCATTTTATTCGCCAAGGTTGATTTTTCAAGATGACCCATTATAATTTTAATATATATCAACTGGGTAATCAAAAAGGCAGCAATGCCTAATAAGAACATATTGTTTTTGTCTAAAAGAAATACATCTCCTAAAAAAGAAAAAAACAAAGCTGTCAAAAACCAATAGTTCTTCTTTTTTACAGAGGAAATGTAGATTGCCATCAAAGAAAGTATGATCAATGGTTTGGCAATTAATTCCAATAACGACACCTTCATTAATAAACCTAACACATCCAGAAAGGAAATAAAAATAAATAGTACTACGAATAGGTATTTCGGTTTTACAGAAAAAGTCATAATAACCATTATTATTTAGGCAAAATACAATCTTTACTCCTTTTTAAAAGTATTGGTTGTAATCCAACTTTCAACGCCTCATTCATCATAGGTGAATCATCCTTATGGCATTGCAAACAGGCACCTATCAAAAGGATATTTTTTTGCTCTTCTAAATTAAACGGTCTAAAATCGGTTCGTGTAGAAACTATGGTGGCTTGGTAATCTTCTAAAAAAGGTATCCATGCATCTTCTGGTAATCCGTCATTCTTATTCAGGTCATATTCAGGAGTAAACTTCCATTTCCCATATCCTTTACTAATATCATAAGTTAGATCGCCATTGCCATAACCTATAGAAGCGGGGTTGGCATGACAAGATTTACAATCTCTCACCTTTTTAACAGAAGTATGTGGCGAATTAGGCGCATAAAGCCTATGAAAAGAAACTTCTTCATTCAATTTTTTATCGTTAAAGCTTCCTTTATCAATAGTGAGTATCATTCCCGGTATGGCCGGTTCTATACGTTTTTCTTTATCAGATTCTCTTACACCCATAGCCGGTAAGGTTGAAGAGAATTCTGCCACAAGTTCTTTCCACTGCCCTTGTACTATTTTTTTATCTAAAAGATCATAAGCTTTTGATTCGTTTTTGTCATATACATTATGGCAACCTATACAGCGAGGTGTCCATGAAGAATGACAGGTTGAGCAATCAAGGTTTTTATGAGCCATATCCCTTGAACATAATTCAGATTGTGGTTTAAGATCATGCAGCTTTCCATCTTTCTTTCCGATCAAAAACGCATTACCTAAAGAATCTACAAAAGTATTTACCAAGGGATGACCACCCTTATTTACAGAAATAATTTCCTTATCGAAATGGTCATATTCCCTATGTAAAAAAACAAGTAAACTTTCGGTATCTAAAGAATCATATGGTATCGTATTTGGTTTATTTTTAAAATGGCAATCAGAACACTTGATCTTGACCGCCTGTTCTTCATGACTATATTTTTTGCCATCACCCATCACTTCATGAGAAGAATGGCAATCTATACATAATAAACCTTTAGCATGATGCAGGTCTTCTTCGATATATTTGTAAACGCGTTTATCATCTAGTACCCTATAATTCTCAAAATTGGTCAAATCACTTTCATCTAAAAGGGTTTCTTGCCAACCCTCATAATTCGTTGAAATTCTACTCGATCGGCTATGACAACCAAAGCAGTGTTCATTTTTTACAAAAATATCTGTAGAAGGATGGGTCAAAGGCAATTTTACTTTATTAGAACTTAAATACAATTCTAAGTCATTTTTTGATTCCTTATTATAATTAAGGTGACAGGCATTGCACCCACCGCCTCTACTCAATTGGTTTATCTCGCCAAAAGTGGTTTTCTCGGCGCCCAAATGGCAATTGGCACAAAGATCTCTAAGATGTTTGTCTGCAGGGCTATACCCGATATCCTTTATATGATATTGATCATTGGGTGTTTCGGCCTCCCCGAAAATGAATTTGTCTACTGCGATGAGTCCGCTATTGCTGGTCATCAAAGAGTTTTCAATTTTTTTCAATTCATTCGGATGGCATTTACCGCAAGTTTCTTTAGCGTTAGATAGATTACCAGGAATTAAGATCATGTCTTTGTGTGATTCTTCCTTGTCATTCGACTGGGTATTTCCTAAATGACAGCTCGCACATCCAATAAGTTCGGGGTCATGATATTTTGAATAGCCTTTTGTATTTTGATGGCATACTAAACACGATTCCTTCTGATTATTATCAATACTCGAATATTGGGTCTCGCCGAAAATATAACTATTCAATAATCCTTTATTCCTTATTAAAAAGAATAATGAAATTATTAAAATACCAAAAACTAAAAGCCAATTTCTCGAGGTGCTAATTTTCATACAAAAGTATTACCGCAAAATTACGATAATTAAAATAATTTTATTTGTATTCCTAATTTACTTCCAGGCTATTCACTTCGTTCATTATTTAGAACGATCGAAAAAAATGGCCAATAATTTTTTTGATTTTCAATTCAATGATGTGACCAATGTTACCAAGTTAACAATGGTTTTATGACTTTTATCATACTCTATGCTGCATGCCTGAAATAATTTTACATCATCAAAAAAACACAAGGCATATGACTACTTCAAGAAGAAAATTCATAAAAATTTCTGCTTTAGGCTTAGGAGGTGTTGCTGCTACTGGTAGTGCGATAAATTTATTTGGTGCAAATTCATATTTAAATGAACTAACATTAAAAAATGGTATTAAAAACTTCCATAGAACACCAACCTATTGCGAAGTATGCTTCTGGAAATGTGCTGCATGGGCATATTCTGATGACGAAGGAAATATCCAAAAAATTATAGGAAACGAGAATGATCCGCATTGCTACGGAAGACTTTGTCCTCGAGGAACAGGAGGCGTAGGTATGTATAACGATGAAGATCGACTTAAAACCCCATTAATTAGAACTACTATTGATGGAGAAGAAACTTTTAGGGAGGCTTCATGGGAAGAGGCCTTAGATCTTATTACTTCTAAATTTCAAGGCATAAAAGAAAAATATGGAGCTGAATCGTTAGCCCTATTAAAACATGGCTCACCTGGTAAGCACTTTGAACATTTATTTCAAGCTTTTGGTTCTGATACTATTGCAGAACCAGCATATGCACAATGCAGAGGACCTCGTGAAACTGGCTTTAGTTTAACTTATGGATCATGGGTTGGATCGCCGGAGCCTACTGATATTAGAGACACCAAATGTTTGGTATTAATAGGTTCCCACATAGGGGAAAATATGCATAATACACAGGTGCAGGAAATGTCTGACGCCATCGATAATGGAGCTACCATTATTACTGTTGACCCAAGGCTATCAACAGCGGCCAGCAAATCAAAATATTGGTTAGCTATTAAACCCGCTACAGACATAGCTTTAATGCTTTCTTGGATGAATGTATTAATTGAAGAAGAGCTCTACGATAAAAACTACATTACAAAATATGCCAACGGATTCGACGAATTAAAAGAACACGTTAGCAAATTCACCCCAGAGTGGGCTTATGGAATTACGACCATTAAACCAGAAGTCATTAGAAAAACTGCCAGAGAAATGGCAAATGCATCTCCTGCCGTGATCATTCATCCCGGACGTCATGTCACCTGGTATGGTGATGATTCTCAAAGAGCCAGAGCAATGGCCATATTAAATGCACTATTAGGGTCCTGGGGTCGTCGCGGAGGCTTTTATTTTAAAGAAAGTCTTAAAATTCCCGAATACCCACATCCAGAATATCCGCATCCTAAATGGGGATGGAAAGAGATTGGCGAAAAATATCCATTGGCTCAAATGGGAATTACCACAGAAGTTATCAAAGCTTCCATACCGAATGAAGAAAATAAATATCCGGTAAAAGCCTGGATGGTAGCCGGTACAAACATCACTAAATCTATACCCAATAAAAAGTTATTAGAGGAGGCTATGGATGCCATCGAATTTATGGTTGTTGTTGACACCATGCCCATGGATGTCACAGGGTATGCTGATGTTGTGTTACCAGAATGTACTTATTTAGAAAGATATGATGACATTAGATCTGCCACAAACAGAGAACCCTCCATCGCAGTAAGAGTTCCAGTTGTTGAACCAAAATATAATTCTAAACCCGCATGGTGGATAGCAAAAGAGATTGGTGAAAGAATGGGTGTAGGCGAGTTCTTTGATTACGATGATTACAAAGATGTAATTGAATGGCAATTAAATAAAATGGGTACTTCATTAGAAGAAATGAAAAAAATCGGTGTTAAAAATTATCCCAGAACATCGGGTTCATTATTTTTAAAAGAAGATGAAAAATATGAATTTCCAACAGCCAGCGGTAAAATCGAATTATTCTCTCAGGAGCTAAAAAATCTAGGATTCGATGCGTTGCCGGTTTACAATAAACATCCTGAACCGCCGCAAGGCTTTTATCGTCTAAACTATGGAAGGGCCCCTATGCACACTTTTAGCAGGACTTCAAATAACCCGAATTTGAACGATCTCAAAAAAGAAAATGCATTATGGGTAAATCCTAAAGTAGCAAGGATATTAGGCTTAAAAAGCGGACAGCATGTATGGTTAAAAAATCAAGATAACATCGTCTCTACATTTTCCATAAGGGTTAGAGTTACCGAAAGAATTCGATGGGATTCAGTTTACATGGTTCATGGTTTTGGACACGATAATAAAAAGTTAAGCAGGGCTTTCGGCAAAGGGATTAATGATACCGAACTTATTTCGCAGGTAGCTATTGACCCTATTATGGGTGGCACTGGTATGAGAGGAAATTTTGTGCAAATTTTATCCGAAAACCCACATAAAAAAGTAGAGATATGAGATATGCGATGGTTATAGACACATTAAAATGTGTTGGTTGCAGTGATTGTGTTGTTGCCTGTCAAACAGAGAACGACGTGCCTATTGGGTATTGTAGAGATTGGATTACCGAAACCGTAAATGGAGCGTATCCAACTATTGAGTTAGAATTAAAATCAGAACGTTGCAATCATTGTGAAAATGCACCTTGTGTACGATGTTGCCCAACAGGTGCAAGTCATAAAATTGAAGGGGGAATTGTATTGGTTACCGAAGACGAATGTATTGGTTGTGGTGCGTGTATAGAATCCTGCCCTTATGATGCCCGTTTTCAACATCCTGAAGGTTATGTAGATAAATGTACTTTTTGCCATCACAGATTGGAAAAAGGTCAATTGCCTGCATGTGTTGAAGTTTGTCCAACTAAATGTATGTATTTCGGAGATTTGGACAATCCGAATAGTGAAGTTTCCAGGCTATTGAAAAATAGAAAATACAAAACACTCGCTCCGGAAGCCGGAACAAAACCTCATGTTTATTATTTAATTTAAAAATATTGTCATGCAAGAAGAATTATTTGTAAGTGGAAGAGACTTACCGCATATAGATCCGTCACTTGAAATTTGGCACTGGCCTATCTCGCTATATCTATTTTTAGGAGGTTTATCCGCCGGTTTATTATTTTTCGCCGGTATAATTACAGTTTTAGGTAAGGATAAAGAATTTCCTGCTACCGTTAAATATGCTTCCATTGTACCTCCTATAGCTTTAACTTTAGGTTTAATGGCCTTGGTATATGATCTCACTCATCCACTTTATACCTGGCAACTTTATACCACCATTAGGTTAGAATCACCCATGTCATGGGGTGCTTGGGTACTATTAATAACTACTCCTTTATCATTTTTATGGGTGTTTAGTTATTATTCGGAATTATTTCCTAAATGGCAATTAAAATTTGAATTTCTAAAAAATTTAGAAAACTTCCTCATAAAGAATAGGAAAAATATGGCTATCGCCTTAATTCCATTATCGATTATTTTGGGAGTCTACACAGGAATTCTATTATCGGCTTTTAATGCAAGGCCTCTTTGGAACAATGCCATTTTGGGTCCACTATTCTTAACATCAGGGCTATCGACCGGGGCTGCAACTATTATTTTAATGGCTAAAAGCACCCATGAAAGGCATCTATTCAGTAAGGTGGATCTAGCCCTTATTATTATAGAGTTAGGACTAATTGTTCATATGATCATGGGTATGTATGCCGGGTCTGAAGTGCAATTAGAAGCTATGCAGTTATTGGTAGGGGGTGAATTTACAGTCATGTTTTTCGGATTTGTTATAATTCTTGGCCTGATAGTTCCGGCGATGTTTGAGTTGGTTGAAATTCTAGGATTTAAAGTACCTGTTGCTGTTCCTGCCATACTTATTTTAATAGGCGGCCTGGTCTTCAGGTTTGTGATGGTTGAAGCAGGTCAAATAACACGGTACTTATACTAATAAAGAAATTATGAATAAAAAACAGACTAAAAACAAAAGACATGTATATTGGAATCCTTATTTCGGTGGATTTCTATTAGGCATATTAATCATATTCACCTTTTATATTACCGGTAGGGGTATTGGTGCTTCCGGAGCTATGAAAAGTGGTGTTGTTACTATAGTAGATGCTGTAGCTCCTACACATGCCGAGAATAATGCCTATTACAGTCAATTTATTAAGAAAGGTGAATCCCCCATGAATAATTGGTTGGTTTTTGAGACTATAGGAGTATTGATCGGGGCATTTTTATCCGGAGCTCTTACAGGACGATTAAAATTAAAAGTTCAGCATTCACCCAAAATTACTAGCAGAAGAAGATTAATTTTTGCGCTAATTGGAGGACTATTATTTGGTTTAGGCGCCCAAATTGCGAGGGGATGTACGAGTGGAGCAGCATTGAGCGGTATGGCAGTATTGTCAACCGGAGGGTTTATAACCATGCTATCAATATTTGGTACTGGTTTTGTCGTTGCTTATTTTTTTAGAAAAAATTGGATTTAATAATTAAAAATTTATAAATATGGGACCTCTAATACCTAATGGTATCATACCTGCAGAATGGAATTATATCTTAGCGATATTAATTGGATTTGCTTTCGGATATATTTTAGAAGCCTCCGGTTTTTCTTCTTCAAGAAAATTAGTCGGTGTTTTTTATGGATATGATTTCGCTGTATTAAAAGTATTTTTTACAGCAGCTGTAGTGTCAGTCATAGGATTATATTATATGGATTATCTAAGTTTAGTCGACATTACCAGACTATACGTTCAGCCTACATATCTAGTTGCAGCAATTGTTGGTGGTGTCATCATGGGAGTCGGATTTTTGGCTGGTGGATTTTGTCCGGGAACCAGTCTAACCGCAGTCGCCATAGGTAAAATTGACGGCATGGTGTATACCCTTGGTTTAATGATTGGAATATTAATATTCTCTGAATTCTTTGGCTTTCTAGAGCCACTATTCGATGCTTCGAATTTAGGCCATATTACCCTTGTAGAAACGTTGGGAATCTCACCTTATTGGATAATCTTTGCTTTTACCGTTATTGCGCTTATCAGCTTTGTATTTTCAGATTGGGTTAGAAGTAAGGTAAAAAAAGTGTTCTATTAAATCAACAAGTTATGTCAAAAAGTTATCAATTTAAAAGATTTCTTACCAGAAGATATCAAATTTTAGCAGCTATACTTTTTCTACTTGCTGCCGGTTTACTATTATTACCAAAGTATGAAAAACATGAAGGAATATCTCCCGAAGCCTTGTTGAGCAATTCAATAAGTCCGGAAAGGTATATTTCAACTGATTATTTGGCAGATAGAATTATAAATCAAGATCCTTCTTATTTACTTATCGATATAAGGCCAGAAGAAGAATTTAAGAAATATACATTGCCAAATGCTATTAATATTCCCTTAAAAAAAATAATGGATGAGGAATCAATTCCGTATTTAAACCAAAATCAATATAATGTCGTATTGTTTTCTAATGATCATTTTTATGCAGATCAAGCTTGGATTATGTGCAATCGCCTAGGGTATAAGAATATGCATGTATTAAAAGGAGGTCTTAATAATTGGTTTAATACCATTATCAACCCGGCTATCCCAACCGAAGGTATGCCTGCAACCGCCTTCGAATTATATTCTACTAGAAAAGCGGCCAGCATGTTTTTTGGGGTTGCCTATCCGGAAGAAGTTAAACAAGTGGTGGTAAAAAAAGTAATTCCTAAAAAAGTAATTCCTATTAAAAAGAAGAAAAAAATGCCTGTTGAAGGTGGATGTTAGTTGTATTTATTCTTAATAATCTTATAAACAAATGAAAGAGTTAGAAAAAACAAAACGAATATCAATAGCAGCAGTACTAACCATATTGATAATCCTTATCGGACTGCTTTCGTATAAAAGGCCAAAGCATATCTACGCATTGAATACAAAAAGCACCTTAGAAAATATGACTGGTGCAGACTATTTAATTACGCTGGAACAGATCAACAATCCCGATATCCTTTTGGTAGACATTAGAAACCAGTACGATTATGATAAAGGTCATTTAGAAAATGCCGTTAACATATATGCTCCAGAAATACTAAACGATGTTAATTCTGAAATTCTTAAGGAGCTGAAAGAAAATAATAAAACAATTGTTTTATATGGTAATAACCCACATCAGGTAATAGCACCGTATATGTTATTGTTTCAATTAGGGTATGACAATCTTAAAATTTTAACTATCGATGTTAGTTATGATCAAAATAAAATGATCACCCAACAAGCTAAGTTGGAAAATACTGAAGCAGATATTAATGCTTTTATTGAAGCGTCCATTAAAAAAGCTGCTGCGAAACCTAAACCTATTATAAAACCAGCTCCTAAAAAAGTAATTCCTATTAAAAAGAAGAAAAAAATGCCTGTTGAAGGCGGCTGTTAAAAATTAATAAAACCCGCACAGTATTGTTAATTACTGTAAAAGTAACGAGTCTAATACTAAATGAATAACCATGGTAAATGAGATCCATTTTTTAAGAGAGAAATTAGACCCACAATTTTCAGAAGTGTTTGAAGAGCATTTAATAGATGAAATAGTTAAAACGGGTTATTTAAAACAAATAGATGCTGGCGACATATTAGTTGATATAGGCGACGAAATGACCCATATTCCCCTTATTATAAAAGGACTTGTTAAAGTAATTAGAGAAGACCAGAATGAGGACGAACTATTGCTATATTATTTGGAAAAAGGTGATTCTTGCGCTATCTCTTATGTGAATTGTATTCATCATAGTCAGAGTATGTTTAGAGCAATCGCAGAGATAGATACCGAATGTCTTATGGTACCAGTAAATAAGATCGAAGACTGGTTGATTAAATACAAAACATGGCGCGTATTTATTATAGATAGTTACCACAATAGACTATTAGAATTGGTAGATACTATTGAGGGGCTGGCATTTTTAAAACTAGATGAACGATTATTTAAATACCTCAAAGAACAAGTAAATGTTACGCATAACAAAGTGTTAACTATAACTCACCACGAAATTGCACGTGACCTGCATACCTCCAGGGTAGTTATTTCTAGGATATTAAAAATCCTAGAAAATAAAGGACATATCAAATTAGGGCGAAATAAAATTAAAGTTAAAGCCTAGTTTTTTATTACATAAAAACCAGGAATGACATAGTTGGTTCTTGCTCCATTTTAGCTGCCTATTTACACTGATTTTTTACAGGAATTATTCTTCATTTTCTTACCATCTGAAATCCTCTAAAATATTTGCATTTAAGTAAGTTTAATACAACATTTTCTATAAAGATCTAAGAATATAATTTTTATATAATGTATTGTTTATAAGTTAGTTACAAGTTTTTTATTTTGAATATTTCACGTATTTTATTTGGTAACAATTGTTACCAATTTATGTGACAAATGATACTGATTAAACTGATTATTTATAGTAAAAAAATGATAAAAGTCATAAAAAAAAATCAGGCCCAACAATAATTTTGATATCAAATTAAAACAATAAAATATTTGAATTTTAAATAATTAAATCATGAAAAGGTTATCAATTTTTTTAATAGCATTACTTTTTTCGGCAGTTGCCATTTTGAGCAGCTTTACGAATATAAATGCTAACACTACAGTTCAGGATCCACCTGATGAATATGAAATTCTGTTGAACTATCTCGAAAGCAATGGAAACTTCATAAATACATTAGCTTCAGAAGCAATAATATCAGCCGATGAGGTAAAAAAGAACATGAAAAACCCTAAATATCACATCATTGATATTAGAAGTGACAGTTGGTTTGAATACGGTCATATAAAAGATGCAAAGAATGTTAGCGCATCAGATTTATTAAACTATTTCGAATCAAGTATTACTCCTGCTGATTACGATAAAATAGTATTGGTATGTTATTCAGGTCAATCTGCAGCGTACTACGCAAGTCTTTTAAGATTAGCAGGGTATAACAATGTATACAACATGAAATGGGGAATGAGCTCCTGGAGGGTTGACTTTGCCGATAATTCATGGAATAAGAACATAGGAGACGATTTTGTTGGAAAATTGGAAACAATGGAAAGTTCAAAATCAGACAAAGGGGCACATCCAACTTTAAGTACAGCTAAATCTGAGCCAAAAGAAATTCTTAAAGAAAGATTACAAAAATTATTTGAAACTCCATACAGCGATTATATCATTAAATCAACAGATGTCTTCGAAAACCCAAGTAACTATTATATCGTGAATTACTGGGATCAAGATCGATATATCAATGGTCATATACCAAATGCTGTTCAATACCAACCTTTTACATCCTTGAATTCAACAGCAGATCTATATACACT
This sequence comes from uncultured Aureibaculum sp., assembly GCA_965369125.1. Taxonomy (GTDB): domain Bacteria; phylum Bacteroidota; class Bacteroidia; order Flavobacteriales; family Flavobacteriaceae; genus Aureibaculum. Next base: position 45,323 of record CBDUPN010000001.1, read on the forward strand.
TCCTGCCGATAAAAAAGTAGCGGTGTACTGTTCAACCGGTCAAACTGCGGCTTACGTTGTTGCTTACCTAAATGTACTTGGTTATGACGTGGGGAACATTGCTTATGGTGCCAATAGTTTTATGAATCAAACATTAAAAGAAAAAGACTGGGATGCTTTTACTAAAAAAGAGATCAACATGTTCCCGGTAGTAGAATAAAAGAAACAATTAAAAATAAATATAAATAACATTAAAAATAAAAATCATGAAAAAATTATCATTATTTCTCATAGGATTACTATTAATTCCTACTTTATTTCTAACCTCATGTGATAGAGGTGATGAAATTAACGGTGGTGTGGTTATCACAACTCCCGAATTCACATTAGTGAAAGATTATATGGTGGCTAACAATTTAGACATCGATAAGATCATGACCAATACAGATGGTGAAAAATTTGTTGTAGGAGCTCCTGCCGAGGCAGATCTGGCTGCTTTTTTAGACAAATATTATATCATAGATATCAGAGCAAATAATGACTTTGCAGCTGGTCATATTCAAGGTGCAAAAAATGTAGCATTCGCTGATATTTTGACAGAAGCTCCTAATGCAGGTGCCAAACCTATATTAATAGCTTGTTATTCAGGACAAACTGCATGTTATGCCACCGCCCTGTTACGTATGTACGGATATTCTCACACCATAGCACTTAAATGGGGTATGTCTGGTTGGAATCAAGCAACTGCCGGGCCTTGGAATGGAAAAATTGGCGCAAATAGTGCAGACGGCCATGCAAACTGGTCATACTCTTCTGCACCAGCTAACTTAGTATTTGATGATCCTACCCTTTCTAGTTTCTCAACTGATGGTTCAGAAATTTTAAAAGAAAGAGTAGAACAAGTTGTGGCTAGCGGATTTGGTGCCGCCACAGTTTCCGGTGCTGATGTATTAGCATCTCCTGGCAACTATTTCGTTAATAATTACTTTAGTGAAGCAGATTATACCGCTTTTGGTCATATCGCCAACGCTTATCGTATTTTACCCTTAACACTTGCCGATAACACCTATCGTAATTTAAATCCAGATCCTAACACTAAGGTAGTTACTTATTGCTATACTGGCCAAACTTCTGCTGTTATGACAGCCTGTTTAAGAGTATTAGGATATAATGCGTATTCAATGACCTACGGAATGAACGGTATTTATAATACCAATAACGCATGGAGTTCTAACCAGTGGGGAGGAGACAGTAACCCTAAAAATTTACCAATAGTACAATAAACAAATGAATAGATAACCGTCATGTAAATTATGAACATGACGGTTATTTAAAAACATTTGAAACTATAAAAAACAAAAACATGAAAAATTTACTATACATACTATTAGTTATTGTCTTATCCTTATCGGCAAACAGCGCATTTGCACAGGGATGTGAAGGAGATGATCCTGCCGCTGGTAATGATTCTATAAATGCTAATAAACCAATATTATTCGGTTACCTTCAATCGCAATATGATTATTCATTAGGAGATAACGAAAATAGTTTCGCGTTTAAAAGAGCAAGAATTGGTGTAAGAGGAAAAGTGCTGAATGATTTTTCTTATTATTTTATGCTAGAAACCAGTCCGTTTATAGGTGGTTCAGGTGATGCTTATTTAATGGATGCATTTATTACCTATAATGCTAGCAATTGGGCCAGAATTTCAGCGGGTACCTTTAAACAACCTTTTAGTTTAGAGGTTGCAACACCATGCCATAGTCTAGTAACGATAGACCGATCAATCGTAGCCGATCAATTAGTAGCACCACAACGAGATTTTGGAATATCTCTATTTGGTGGAAACCAGTACACCAAATTAAACTATTCTTTTGCTATAATGAATGGTAGTGGTTTACGTGTAAAAGACAATAACCAAAAAAAGGATATTATTGGTAGAGCAACCTATAAAGTTACCGACTTTTTAACTGTCGGAGGTAGTTTTAGATATGGCTTCCCAGCTAAAGATGAAGACAATCCTTCCAACGATAGAGAAAACGATCATGTAAGAAAAACCGTTGGAGGCGAATTTCTATTCAGTATGAGTAACTTCCACTTACAAGGCGAATATATCTATGATGAAGGTGATGACAACCCAGCCGCTGGTGGTGGATGTGGTGCAGAACCTTTAGAATTAGATTGGATAAGAACTGGCGGTTATATAATGGCTTATTACGATACCAAATGGAATTTGCAACCTGTTTTCAAATATGAATATTTCGATCCAAGCACATATATTAAAGATAAAAATTACTTAGAAAGAATGACTATCGGAGCTAATTATTTCTTTAATGATAATGTACGTTTGCAAATTAATTATCAAGCAAATATCGAAACGATTAGTGCCGTTGATAATGACATGTTATTAGCACAATTACAGATAAAATTTTAACAAATAATTTTTTGAATTGATTTAGTTTAATAACTATTTCACAAAAAAACTCTCTAATTAATTTTAGGGAGTTTTTTATTTTCTATTCATTACCTTTGCATAAATTAAATCCATCTTGCAAAGTGAACAGCCAGGAACTTATTCTAAGGGAAAAATTAAGCGATTATTATTCTGATATATTTGAGCCCGAATTAATTGACGAGATCGTTAAAGTAGGTCACTTCGACAAAGTTAAAAGTGGGGAACTGATGATAGATATTGGTGCTGAAATGACTCATATCCCATTAATATTAGAGGGAGTAGTTAAAATTATAAGGCAGGAAAAAGAAGGTGACGAACTTGTACTTTATTTTCTAGAACGTGGCGATACTTGTGCTATTTCTTTTGTTAATTGTATCAATAGAAAAAAAAGTATTTTTAAAGGAGTGGTCGACCAGGATATGGAAGCGATCTTTTTACCCGTAGAACACATAGACGATTGGTTAATGAAATTTAAATCATGGCGTTCTTTTATTATTGATAGTTATCATTTTAGGTTAATAGAAATGGTCGAGTCTATAGATAGCCTTGCATTTATGAAAATGGATAAACGCTTATTAAAATATTTAAATGATAAGGTTAAAATTACTAAAGATGTAGATCTGGACATTACCCATCAGGAAATAGCCAATGACCTGAATACATCAAGAGTAGTCATTACCAGGTTGATCAAGCAGCTTCACGATAAGGGCAAGATCTATTCAACACGTAATAAAATCAGATTATTAAATTTCTAAGGTCTATTTATGCTAGCATAGCTAGGAAGTCATCTTCAGAAATTATCGGGATTTTAAGTTCTTCGGCCTTCACCTTTTTACTCGGTCCCATCTGATCTCCGGCAATAATATAATCAGTCTTTTTTGAGATCGAGCTTGACACTTTACCACCGTTATCTTCTATAGATTTTTTAAGCTCGTTTCTACTCATTTTTGCAAAGACACCAGAAACCACAAAGGTCTTACCTAATAAAATGTCCGTTTGATTTTCTAATGCTTTAGCAGAAAGTTCGAGTTGAACACCGTACTTTTTTAACCTATTTATTAGTTGGATATTTACTAAATTATTCGAGAATTCAACAATACTTTGTGCAATTTTATCACCAATTTCATCAACCTCGATCAACTCCTCAAAACTTGCCCTCATTAAATTGTCTATATTCTTAAAATGTTTGGCTAATTTTTTTGCTACAGTTTCACCAACAAATCTAATACCTATAGCAAATAATACCCGTTCAAATGGAATTTGCTTAGACGCTTCTATTCCCCTGATCATATTTTCAGCAGATTTTTCTGCCATTCGTTCTAAAGGAATGACCTGTTCTGTTGTTAATTCGTATAGGTCTGCGTAGTTCGTAATGAGACCGGCATTAAATAAAAGTTCTACAGTTTCGGCTCCCAATCCTTCTATATCCATCGCTTTTCTACTGATAAAATGCTGTATCCTGCCTGTAATTTGTGGCGGGCAACCATATTCATTTGGACAATAATGTTGGGCTTCACCTTCATTTCTAATTAAAGGGGTATTACATTCGGGACAATGGGTGATATATTGCGTTGGTTGAGAATCCTTGAGACGCTTAGAAATGTCAACTCCAATAACTTTAGGGATGATCTCACCGCCTTTTTCAACAAAAACAGTGTCATTCACACGGATATCCAATTTAGCGATCTGATCGGCATTATGTAGTGATGCCCTTTTAACTATAGTTCCGGCCAATTCTACCGGCCCTAAATTAGCTACGGGTGTAATGGCTCCGGTACGCCCTACCTGATAAGAAATACTGTTTAAGATGGTGCTTTTCTGCTCCGCTTTGTATTTATAGGCAATTGCCCAACGCGGCGACTTGGCCGTATATCCGAGCTCATCCTGATATGCCAATGAATTTACCTTTACCACTACCCCATCCGTTTCATAAGGTAAAGATTGACGTCGTGTGTCCCAATAATTAATATATGCTAATACTTCTTCAATTGATGATACCACTTTATAAGTATCTGGAATTTTAAATCCTGCTTTTTTAGCAGATTCTAAAGCCTCAGCATGTGTCTTAAAGGGTAATTTATTACCCACAACATGGTAAAGCAAACAATCTAAGGGGCGATTGGCAACTTCTGCACTATCCTGTAATTTTAAACTGCCACTTGCCGTATTTCTGGGATTCATATAAGGGTCTTCACCTGCCTCAATGCGAGCTTTATTCATAGCATTAAATCCCTCTAAAGGCAATATAATTTCACCCCTGATCTCAAATTCATTAATCTTATTATCCTTTAATTTCAAGGGAATGGATTTGATGGTTTTAATGTTGGTTGTAATATCATCACCTTTAAAACCATCTCCCCTGGTTACACCACTCATCAAAAGTCCATTTTGATAAGACAGATTTATCGATGCACCATCATATTTTAATTCACATATGTATTCTATATCATCGACACCAAGTATTTTATGCACTCGTTTCTCCCAATCTACAAGGTCTTCTTTAGAATAACTGTTATCTAAAGAATACATTCTGTTCTTATGAACAACTGTTTCAAAGTTCTTAGTGATCTCTCCTCCAACGCGTTGCGTTGGGGAATTAGCATCGAAAAATTCCGGGTATTGTGCTTCCAGTTCTTGTAATTCCTTCAATTTTAAGTCAAACTCATAATCGGAAATAGTGGCGGCATCTAATACATAATAATTGTAATTATGTTGGTTTAATTCTTCCCGAAGGGCTTTGATCTTTTCTTCAATAGTTGGCATTGGTACATTAAAATTGATGGCTAAAAATAAAGAAATTAAGTGGTTTTTATGGCATTTTAAACCATGTATAACTACTAAAAATTATCAATTTCTTCCCAACTTCCTTTTCCTGACCTTTCCAAAAGCAATGAGCAATACCCCAACAATGGTAATGAAACCGCCAACGATAGCAACTGGTCTTGGGAAGTCGTTAAAATAGAGATAGGCTCCAAATAAGACGAATAAACCTCTGGTACTGTCGATTATTGCCTTGCGTGAAAGTGGAATATATTGTAAAGCTAAATAGCCGGCAATTACGGTTAGAAACGGACCTAATAAAGAGCCTATAAAAATATTCTTTAATGCGCTGCCCGGAATAGTCCAAGTCTGATCAACCAAGATTAAGGCAATTGATGAAAAAACAAATAGAAACAAACTCCTGTTAATGGTTAAAATAATAGGGTGTATTTTTTCGATCTTCTTTTTTATGATCAAGGCAGTTACGGCGCTTATCAAACTGGAATAAAATACATATTCTGCCCCATCAATAAATAGATCATTTATAGTAGCGTTACCCTTATAGCTAATGATAAAGGCACCTGACAGGGCTAATAGTATTCCCCATAATTCAAGGGTATTGAATCTTTCTTTCAAAAAAAAGAAACTTAGCGCAATCACCAAAGCAGGTGAAATATTACCTATAAATGAAACTATTGTTGGATTGGTAATGGTGTCTATTGCCTTAAAGAAAAAATAGGCACTTACTACTTCAAGAAACCCCAATAAAACTAATGTGAAATAACAACTATTCGGAAGTTTTATTAATGATTGATAAGTTTTTTTAAACCAGGCAAAAATAAGAATCCATAAAAGTCCGAAAGCAAACCAATAAACTCCGAATTGAGGTATGGAAACTTCCATTAATGCCGCTTTACTAAAAATATATACATTAGAAACAGCAATAACCGAAACTAAAGCCAATAAAAACCCTTTAAAAGAATCGGTTAATTTCATGCGCCAAAGATAGTTCTAAAACCCCCATTAACATGCAACAATTGTTGCCAGATATCATAGTTTATATATGAATAATTAGCGTTTATTTTATAAAAAGTATTTCTTGAACTGATACATATCATTGACAGCTTAAATAATTTATTCTAATTTTAAAAAGGCACAACCATTACAAAACTTTTGTAAGTCATATTTTTTTGATCTTTGATGTTTCTATATGAAGTGGAATAAACTGATATCAGAACTTAAACGCAGGCATGTTTTTAAAGCTACCATAGCCTATTTAGCCATTTCATGGGTAATCGTACAAATTGCATCCATCCTTTTACCCGCTTTCAGCGCTCCCGATTATGCTCTTAAAGCCATCATTTTCATTTTGTTTGTTGGTCTTATTATCTGGATCGGTTTTTCATGGAAATACGATTTTACGGCAGACGGTATACAAAAAACGGATGACACCGAAACGAATGAAGAAACGTTGAAATTAACGAATCGGCGATTGAATAGAGTGATCGCGGGATCGCTCGGCTTAGCTTTAGTACTACTTGTTGTCATTAGTTTTTGGATGGGTTCACGTTGGAATGATAAGCCCGATTTACCCGAAACCAAAGTAGTTGCGGTCATTCCACTTATTCAACAAATAGATGAAAAAGAAAAAGAAGAGGCCTATTTCAAGGAAGGAATGACCCAGGAACTTATCGATCAACTTTCCAAAGTAGATCGGTTAAAGGTGATCCACCAAAGATCTACAAAGGTTTTAGCTTCAGGATTTGATCTAACCAGTTCCCTGATTTTAAATGTGATCAAGGGCATTGATTATTTTGTTGGGGGAAGTTTTGAGCGTGAATCAAACATGATTCACATTCAGATCATCCTGAGAGAATCTATAAACGGCGAACCTGTCTGGCAAAAAAGGTATTCCAAAGAACTTTCTGAAATACGAAAGTTGTGGGCGGATGTTGCTGCTGATCTGGCAAGTCAAATGGGTATTGTTGTCAAGCCGGCAAATGCCAAACCTTGGTCAGGTCTTCGGCCGGTTGACCCGGAAGCTTTTGCGTTGTATCTGAAAGGTAAACACGATCTAAATAAATCGACTCCTGCTGACTGGGAGCGAGGTTTGGTGTATTTGCAAGAGTCACTGGATAGAAATCCCGCGGATGCAAATACCTGGGCTTGGCTGTCAGAGGCCTATATTAATTTAGGACATGGCAGCCCAAATCCTCCTCCTAACGCATTTCCCAAAGCGCTTGATGCAGCAGAAAGGGCGATTGAACTCGATTCCACTGTTGCCCTAGGCTGGGCATCTTTATCGCACTATCATACCTATTCCGGTAGAGATTGGGCCATGGCCGAATACGCTTTTAATCGCGCCAACGCATTAGATCCGAATCTTGCAGACAATCATTATCACAGGGCGTGGTACCTGGCTTTATTTGGAAGAATGAATGAAGCCATTGAAGAACATAAACTGGCTCAGGAGCTAGATCCTTTCACCCCTGCTCAGACAGCATGGTTAGGAGCTTTATATGGTAGTGTTGGCATGTATGAAGAAGGGATAATAGAAACAGAAAAAGCCGCTCTTATGGGTGAGAAGGGTGATTTTGATTATGCGGTAAGCATGTTTGTTCAGGGCTGGATCTATATTGACCAGGGTAAAGTAACCGAGGGCTTAGAACTTTTAAAACAATGTGCTGAAATAAATCCTTTCTGGAAATATCCGGGATATGGCCTAGCCCTGTTGGTGACGGGATTTATTGAGGAAGGGAAATCCATTCTCAATGAAATGGAACAAATGCCTCCTAATGATTTTTTTGACTTATTTATTGGTGTTTATTACGCTCATCTGGGTGATTATGATAAATCCTTTGAATACTGGAAGATCGATAACAAGGCTGCCTGGTTTCCATGGTTAAGAACTGATTTTGTAACCGATGAAATAAGAAAAGATCCGAGGTTCATAAAGCTCATGCGAGACATGAATTTACCAGACCCTGCTCCTTTGGTTTATCATCCGGTGGAATAAGCAATAAATACAATTTTACAAAATGAAGTGGAATAAATTAATATCAGAACTTAAACGAAGGCATGTTTTTAAAGCTACCATTGCCTATTTAGCCATTTCATGGGTCATCATACAAATTGCATCCATCCTATTACCTGCTTTCAACGCTCCCGATTATGCTCTTAAAGCCATCATTTTCATTTTGTTTGTTGGTCTTATTATCTGGATCGGTTTTTCATGGATCTATGATTTTACGGCAGACGGTATACAAAAAACGGATGACATCGAAACGAATGAAGAAACTTTAATTTTAACGAATCGTCGATTGAATAGAGTGATAGCGGGTTCTCTCGGCTTAGCCGTAGTATTGCTTGTTGTCATTAGTTTTTATGCTGGTTCTCGTTGGAATGATAACTCCATTCCCACCATTTCTAAAAAAGTTGCCATTATACCCTTTGAACATGAAGCAGAAGATAATGAGGAAGATTATTTTCAATCTGGTATGACCCAAGAACTTATCAATGAATTATCGAAGGTTGATCAATTAACAGTGATAAGCCAGGCTTCTACCAAGTTTTTATATTCAACTATTGGTCCTGCCAATTTCCTTATTTCTAATGAGCTTAAGCAGATTGACTATTTTGTACATGGGACTATTGAGCGTCAATTAAACAAACTTACTATTCAGCTCGAACTCAAAGAATCATCCGATGCTCAACCCATCTGGAAAAAAAACTATTTTAAGGATATCTCCCAGGTTAGGCAGCTCTGGGCAGAGGCCGCCAAAGATCTGGCTAAAGAAATGGGTATTGAAGTGAAACCAGATGATGCCATACTTTGGTCAAATTTAAGACCTGTAAAACCTGAGACCTATGAATTATATCTAAAAGGAAAACACTACTTAAATAAATCAACCCAAGAAGACTGGCAGCGAGGACTTGTCTATCTTCAGGAGGCCATAGACCAGAATCCAGCAGACCCCGATGCATGGGCGGGTTTGGCAGAAGGTTATGTTTCTTTGGGCCATGGGCCTGCTCCACCTCCCGATGTATTCCCTAAAGCCCACACTGCAGCACAGAGAGCCATTCAATTAGATTCCACAAATGCCGAAGGTTGGGCGGCGTTATCTCATTATCATACCTATTTTGGATGGGATTGGCAACTTGCAGAATATGCATTTCATAAAGCCAATGAATTGAACCCTAATATGGCGTATAATCATTATCATAGAGCCTGGTATCTAGCCTTATTCGGGCGTATGAATGAAGCTATAGAAGAACATAGGCGTGCGCAGGAATTGGATCCTTTTACACCATTACATACAGCCTGGCTGGGGGGATTGTATCATATGGTAGGTGAATATGAGAAAGGAATTATTGAAGCAGATAGAGCCATAAAAATGCAAGATAATTACGCATTAGGAATGCTTGTTAAAGGAAGGATTTTAATTGACCAGGGAAATCATGAGCAAGGCTTAGAAATGTTAAAACAAGCTTCTAACATCAATATAGGGTGGAAATATTTGGGATATGGCAGTGCATTGATCGAGACTGGGAATATACAAGAAGGCATGGCCATTATTCAAGAACTGGAAAACATGGAACCAACGGCTTATGGTGCTTATTGTTTAGGGCACATATACAGTGATTTAGGTAATCTTGACAAAGCTATAGAATGGTTTCGTTTTAAAAATAAACTTGGCTGGTATCCATGGATAAGGGTTACCGTAAAGAATAAAAAGTTACTTAATGATCCAAGGTTTTTAGAACTTATCCGTGAAATGAATTTACCAGATCCTGCTCCGTTAGTATATGATCCGAAACTCTAGCTTAAGTTTTTCATGAATGATACTAATTAGTTATATCTTTAGAAGAACATAGGGCATATTATAAAAAAAGCCGATATCAAATACCGGCTTTTTTATGGATTCTAATCTGTTTAATAATAAGAATATCGTCTTACCTTAGAGATATATTTGGCCAACCGTATTACCTGGTGGCTATAGCCATATTCATTATCATACCAAACATAAATTACAATCGTTTTACCATCCGGTGAAACAATGGTAGCAGGGCTATCGAAAATGGCCGGCGCAGACGTTCCTACAATATCTGAAGAAACCAATTCATTACTCATCGAGTATTTTATTTGTTCTACAAGATTTCCCTCTAAGGCATATTTTTTCATAGCAGCATTTACAGCAGCAATACTTGCCGAATTTTCAAGCTGTAAATTTAAGATGGCTAGAGAGCCATTGGGCACTGGTACTCTAATGGCGTTAGACGTTAACTTGCCCTCCAGAGATGGCAATGCTTTGGCAACAGCACCTCCTGCGCCTGTTTCTGTAACCACCATATTTAAAGCGGCCGCCCTACCCCTTCGGTATTTTTTATGCATATTATCGACCAAATTTTGGTCATTGGTATATGCATGAATAGTTTCTAAATGGCCGCTTTTAATTCCGAACGTATCTTCGATCACCTTTAAAACGGGCGTAATGGCATTGGTGGTGCAAGATGCTGCTGAAAAAATATCAACCTTATCAGGGTCATAATCATCCTGATTTACGCCATGTACAATATTAGGAACCCCTTTTCCAGGGGCTGTTAATAGTACTTTCGTTATTCCCTTACTCTTTAAATGCCGACCTAATTCATCTTCCGTTCTGTAGGCACCGGAATTATCAATGACCAAGGCATTGCTAATACCGTATTTTGTATAATCCACTTCTTCCGGAGCATTGGCAGCGATCATATAAACGGTCGTTCCGTTGATCATCAAGGCTTTCTTCTTGATATCTACGCTTACCGTTCCAGGAAAGTCACCATGTACAGAATCATTGCGCAATAAGGCCGCCCTTTTCTCTAAAATAGTTTCATTGATCTCACCCCTGGTCACAATAGCACGTAAACGCAATTGCAAGCCCTTACCGGTTCTTTCCATCAGTTCTCTGGCCAATAATCTTCCTATTCTACCAAAACCGTAGAGCACCACATCTTTCGGCTTAAAACCATTGGATTTATTCGCACCCTTTAATTTTGACCTTACAAATTCTAATACATCATTATCTTCCTCGGCTAAATAATATTCATAAGCTAATTTCCCAATATCTAATTTTGCCGGTGGCAGGTCTAATTCTTTAAGGGCTCTTGATATTTCTACAGCATCGAATATAGAAATAGGTTTTTGAACAAATTGACTGGCATATTCTATCAAGTTTAATATCTGACTAACATTTCTGTTGATCAGTTGATTCCTGAAAAGAATCAGTTCAATAGCGTCATCGTACCATAGATCGCTTATATTTTTAATAAACTCTACGGTAGCTTTTCTCCGATCGGCTTGAAAAGCGAGTTCTTTTTCATAAGTTGAATTTGTTAGCATTTTTTTTTTAATATTTGAGTTAAAATATTCCGTAAAGGTATCATTTCAATCGATTTCGTAAAAATATTTTAAATAAAAAATCCCCCAATAAATTGGAGGATTTGAAGGGAATATTTTACTTTTTAATTTTGAATAAACAACCTCAAATATTCTACAACACCTTCCTCATTTAGAATTTGCAAAATAACTTGCTTACCTTTATTCTTTCTTAAAATTTGCTCAATTTCTTCTACATCATATACTTTAACATCATCGATCTTAAGGATAATATTACCATTTTTTACACCTTGTAAATAATTGCTTCTAACGTTTGTGATTTCAACGCCGTAATTAATCCTGTATTTAGAAGCATCTTTGCTGGATATCTTTTTAAGATCTCCAATATGATATTTAGAAAAATCTAGTTTCCCTATGGTTTCCTTACCAAATTGGTTGGTTAATCTTACATTATATTCTTTATTGGTACCATTCCTTAGTACATTCACACTTACTATATCTCCAGGGCGTTTAGAACTTAAAAATCCTTGCAAGTCAGAAAATTTTGAGATCTCAACTTCATCAATTTTTGTTATAATATCATTCGGTTTTAATCCGGATATCTTAGCGGCGCCATTGTCTGTCACAGCAGTGATCAAAACACCTTCTGTGGTATTCAGATCCAACTCTTTTGCAGTATCATTATTTAACTCCTGATAATTAATGCCAAGGTACGCTGTTTGTACGTCGCCAAATTCCATGATATCTTCTACCACTTTTTTAGCGATATTCGAAGGCACAGCAAATGAATAACCAATATATGAGCCTGTTTGTGAGGTTATTGCGGTATTTATACCCACCAGTTCACCCCTGACATTTACCAGCGCTCCACCACTATTTCCCGGATTTACTACAGCATCTGTTTGAATAAAAGATTCTATCATTCTAGAGCTTCTAGAAATATGGATATCACGCGCTTTGGCACTTACAATACCCGCAGTTACGGTAGATGTTAAATTAAAGGGGTTACCCACGGCAAGTACCCATTCTCCAACCTTGATATTGTCTGAGTTTGCGAATGAAACATAAGGAAGGTCTTTTGCCGAAATCTTTAATAAAGCGATATCAGAACTCTCATGTGCACCGACCACGTCAGCTTTATAGGTTTTTTTATTATTCAATGTGATCTCAAGTTCTTTTGCTCCTTTAATAACATGGTTGTTAGATATGATATAACCATCAGGAGATATGATAACGCCAGATCCTGTACCCACCGTCGTTTTACCACCTCCTGCACCTTCTCCATAAAACCATTCTAATAAAGGATTAGAACTTGAAACCGAAACGTTTTTAACGTGTACAACAGCATTCACGGTTTCTTCTGCGGCCTTTGTAAAATCAGTTACCTCAGCAGCATAAGTCGACGTAGGTATATAATTGGTTTGAACTACTTTTGGTTGCAAAGGTTGATTCATATTTTCAACAGTCTGCTGATCGCCAATTATATAAATATAACCACCTAATGCCAACATGCCACCTAAAACAGACGCTATTACTAAACTTGCTATTTTTTTCATTTTCAAAAAGTTTATATTTATTAAACTATTATGTGTGAACACATCATTTAACACTCAAAATTAAAGGTTTATTATCAAAATAATTTCACTTTAACTATACTTTAACAGCCCTTCAAACTTTAAAAAATGTTTACATTTGTCGTGTAATGCAAATACCTTTTTTTAAATATCAAGGAACCGGAAACGATTTTATCATTATTGATAATCGCCAGCAAGTATTTCCCAAAAATAATACCAAACTGGTTGCACAATTGTGCGACAGAAAATTTGGCATAGGAGCTGACGGATTGATACTACTCGAACTGTCAGATTTTCATGATTTTTCTATGGTATATTATAATTCAGATGGTAACCCAAGTAGTATGTGTGGAAACGGGGGAAGATGTATTGTCGCATTTGCCAAAAAACTAAAGATCATAGAAAATAAGGCTGTTTTTGAAGCAATTGATGGTCTGCATGAAGCTGAGATCAATCATGATTTTGTAAGTCTTAAAATGTCGGATGTATCATCAATTAATAAATTCGATGATCATCTTTTTCTAGATACCGGTTCTCCGCATCATGTAACTTTTGTTGATGATGTAAAAAAAGTAAAGGTTAAAAAGGCCGGCAGCAAGATCAGATTTGGCTCCCCATATTTTGAGGAAGGCAGCAACGTTAATTTTGTTGAGCAAAAAAATGAAAACACCTTTAAAGTTCGCACTTATGAACGTGGTGTTGAAGATGAAACCTTAAGTTGCGGAACTGGTGTAACAGCAGTGGCCATTGCCTCTCATAAGGCCAGTAAAACCAAGAACGACACCATTTTTTTAGAAACACCAGGAGGAAAATTGGAAGTTTCTTTTAAATTCGATAATAATACTTATAAAAATGTGTTTTTAAAAGGTAAGGCCACATTGGTTTTTGAGGGACAAATAGACGTTTAATGCAAGCACTGTTAGGTAAAAAAATTCAGCTAAGAGCTTTAGAACCAGAAGATCTGGATTTTCTATATTCCATCGAGAATGACATCTCCTTTTGGGAAATTAGCAGTACTCAAACTCCTTTTTCTAAGCACCTATTAACGCAATATTTATCTAATGCGCACTTAGATATCTATGAGGCCAAACAATTAAGATTGGTCATCGTAGAGCATGAAAGTGATAAGCAAGTCGGGCTTATTGACCTATTCGACTTTAACCCGCAACATAAAAGGGCGGGTATAGGCATTCTGATAGTTCCACAATCACAGCAAAAAGGATATGCATTTGAAGCCCTGGACCTATTAATTGATTATAGTTTTAAACAACTCGATCTACACCAATTATATGCCAACATAACCCCAGAAAATACAAGTAGTATAAATTTATTCAAAAAACATAACTTTAAAGAAGCTGGTGTTAAAAAAGAATGGATATATACCAATGGTAAATTTAAAGATGAGATTTTATTCCAACTAATCAATAAATGAAAATTAAAAAGATCATAGTATCTATTGTAACCATAGCCATTATTCTTGGGGTAATCGTGGGTTATAAGTACTTTAACAGGATTTACATGCCAAATGTAGTGGAGAACGCTACTATATATCTACCTACAGGAACTTCATTTGATTCGGTTTCAAAAATTATAGCACCATATTTAAATAATTCAAATGGCTTCAAATGGGTGGCCGAACAAAAAAATTATCACAATTTGATCAAACCCGGCAGGTATCTATTAAAAAAGGGAATGAATAATAATGAATTGGTAGATCTCTTGAGAAGCGGAAAGCAATCCCCCATTAAGCTTACTTTCAACAATCAAGATACGGTAGAAAAATTATCAGGGAGAATAGCTATGCAAATTGAGGCCGATTCTTTAGATATATTAAAATCCATATTAGACTCCTCCTTTTTAAAGCAGCATAATTTAAATAAACAAAATGTTCTGGGTATTTTTATCCCCAACTCATATGAATTCTATTGGAATACTTCCGCCGAAAAGTTTAGGGATCGGATGCTAAAGGAATACCAAAACTTCTGGAATTCGGAGCGGTTAGCAAAGGCCAAAGCCCTTAAACTTACAAAAGATCAAGTTATTACCTTGGCATCTATCGTGCAGAAAGAAACGGCACAGCCAAAAGAAAGACCTATAGTTGCCGGATTATATTTAAACAGATTGCGAGATGGTTGGCCTTTACAAGCCGATCCTACAATTATTTATGCACTAAAGCAAAAACATGGTCAAAATTTTGAAGTAAAAAGAGTCTTAAACGGAGACCTTAAGATTGAATCTCCCTATAATACCTATAAAAATGCCGGCTTACCGCCATCATTAATCGCCATGCCTGATATTTCTTCTATTGACGCGGTGTTAAATCCTAAAAAGCATGATTATTACTATATGTGTGCCAGCGTAACCAATCTGGGATATCATGAATTCGCTTCCACACTCGCACAGCATAACAGAAATGCGGTAAAATATCAGCAATGGGTTAGTAAACAGGGCATTAACCGATAATTCATGACTTTTTTATTAGACAAAATGAAAAAAATAGTAATTGGTTTATTGCTATTGATGTTTTCATTTACCTTAACAGCCCAAAACGGAAAATCTTTTTGGCAAAAATCTGACACGCTAAATGTCAAACGCAGAAATGCCGTTTATATCTCCGAAGCAGCAGCAGCTACTGCTGCCCTTATTGGGATGAATCAACTGTGGTATGCCAACTACGAGCGTTCAGGCTTTCATACTGTAAATGATAATGGTGAATGGTTACAAATGGATAAGGTTGGGCATGTCATAAGTTCGTATTATACGGGTAAGATAGGAATGGACCTATTGGCCTGGGCAGGAGAAAGTAAAAAAAATCAACTTATCTATGGTGCAACCCTGGGTTTCGGGTTTTTAAGTGCTGTTGAAATTTTAGATGGTTTTTCTGAAGAATGGGGATTTTCAACAGGAGATATTATTGCCAATGCCAGTGGCACAGGTTTACTAATAGGGCAAGAATTATTGTGGGATGAGCAACGCATATTATTAAAATATTCATTTCACACCACCGATTATGCCGAAAAAAGACCTGAAATACTAGGTGATAATATATTAGAGCAATCCTTAAAGGATTATAACGGACAAACCTATTGGCTATCTGCCAATCTATGGTCTTTCAATAAAAAAAGTAAAATTCCGAAATGGTTCAATATCGCCTTGGGTTATGGTGCTGAAGGAATGATATCTGGTTATGAAGACATTATACTAAACAATACTTTAATACCGGGGCAAGAAAGATTTCGTCAATTCTATATAAGTTTGGATGTTGATCTTACGAAAATAAAAACAAGATCAAAACTCCTTAAAACAGTGTTTTCAACTATAAATTTTATAAAAATTCCAGCCCCAACTTTTGAAATTAACTCTAAAGGCCAAAGCAAATTTCACTTCTTATATTTTTAAAAGCATGATTTTCAATGTGTTAATTTTTTCTTAATTTAGTATTCTATTAAATTATTTTGTTTTACATTTGCCCGCTGAATTAAAAAGAGTTTATACTATTTAAAATTCATCACCATGAAAAAGAAAATTAATAATATAATAGGGCTAATTGCTGTGCTTTTTATTGTAACAACCAGTTTTTCTAGTTGGAATAAAACAACGGTAATATATAATGTCCCACAAGCAAATGCCATTGCTACCGTTTCACCGGAAATTCAAGAAGAAAAAAATTATAATTTCCCCTTTATTGGAAATTCATTTGTAGGATTTAAGGAAGCACTTGCTTTTAAGGAATCACGAGGTAATTATCATATTGTAAATACATACGGTTATTTAGGTAAATATCAATTTGGAAAATCTACCTTAAAAAGGTTCCATATTTACGATACTACCGAGTTTTTAAAAGATCCAAAATTACAAGAAGACGCCTTTTTAGCTTTATGCTCCTTAAATAAATGGATATTAAAAAGAGATATTCAAAGAAGTGTTGGGAAGAGAATAAACGGAATTAAGATCACAGAATCAGGAATTTTAGCCGCATCGCATTTAGCAGGTGCTGGAAGTGTTAAGAAATATCTACGAAGCAATGGTGAAGAAGGATTTACTGATGCCTATGGGACTAGTATCGAACATTATTTAAGAAAATTTGCCGGTTACGATACGTCATTTATAGAAGCCAGTAAAAAGCCAACTATTTAATTGGATATTAAACATATATAATTTAAAAAAACCTTCAATTATTGAAGGTTTTTTATTTTTTGTGAATTATAAAAATGGCAGGTTTCTTATGAAGATCAAGTTTTTCGTTTTTCCAAAGTCGAACCGGCATGGTATTAATATATTCAGTAGAAAGGGTGATGTTTACGGCCAGACAGAGAAGGGTTTCATCTGAAAGCGTCTGTAAGAGATCTGCAAACATTTTTTCATTCCGGTAGGGTGTTTCAATAAAAAGCTGGGATTGGTTTTTATCGAATGACAATTTCTCCAATTGTTTTATACTCTTTTTTCGCTCATTTTTATCTATGGGTAAATATCCATTAAAGGCGAAATTTTGACCGTTAAGACCAGAACTCATCATAGCCATCATAATGGAAGATGGTCCTACCAACGGCACTACTTTAATTTGCTTTTTATGAGCTAACATCACGATGGAAGCTCCCGGATCTGCAACTGCCGGCACACCTGCTTCAGATAATAATCCCACATTAATACCTTGTAAGCATACATCTAAATAATGCTGAACTTCAAGATCATCTGTAAACTTATCTAATAAGTATATGGTCAATGTTGGTTGTGATTTCCTTGGAGAAATTTTCTTTATAAATCGTCGGGCAGTTTTCTCATTTTCGACGATATAATGATCAACTTGCTCAATGATCTTTTTAACCGACATGGGTAATACCTCTAAAGGTTCGGTATCTCCTAACGTTGTAGGGATGAGATATAGTTTTCCTTTCTTAGACATTTTATAATTTCGCAGCTAAAATAGAACATGCTTCCTCAAGCATTTTATAGACATTTTCAAATCCAAAATCGCCACCAGTGTACGGATCGGGTACATCAACGTTTTCATTAGGAAAAATTTCATTCAGTATCATTTTCACCTTGGCCCTATCTTTTTCGTCTCTTGCTAACTTCAATACATCTCTCCTGTTCGAATTATCCATTACATAAATCAAATCGAATTCATCAAAATCAGAAACTCGAAACTGTCTGCAACGTTGATCTGTAATATCTAATAGGTATTTTTGTGCTATGGCTATAGAACGGCTATCCGGTAATCCACCCACATGATAATTTCCTGTGCCGGCAGAATCAACAAAAACTTTATTGGGGTCTACTTTAGATTTTAAAATGCCTTCAGCTAATGGTGAGCGACAAATATTACCGAGGCAAACCATTAATACACGAACCATTATAAACTACATTAAAAAGATAACTTCTTGGTTAGGTCATCAACGTATTTTCTGAATTGCTTATCAGTTTCGGTAAGATTATCAACCGTTTTACATGCATGCAATACAGTGGCATGGTCTCTGTTACCTATTTGAGAACCTATACTTGCCAAAGAGGCTTTGGTCATTCGTTTTGCAAAATACATAGCTAATTGACGAGCCTGAACGATATGACGTTTTCTTGTTTTAGATTGCAAAGTAGTAACATCCATTTCAAAATATTTAGAAACTACTTTTTGAATATAGTCTATAGATACTTCTCGTTTGGTATTCTTAACAAACTTATCTACAATCTGCTTTGCAAGAGACAAAGTAAATTCTTTTCTGTTAAAGGATGCTTGCGCTATCATCGAAATTAGAACGCCTTCTAATTCTCTCACATTGGTTTTAATATTTTTTGCTATATATTCTACTATTTCCTCCGGCATTTCAACACCATCTCTAAATAGTTTTTTATGTAATATTGAAATTCTCGTTTCATAATCAGGCGCTAAAAGTTCAGCCGAAAGTCCCCATTTGAATCGAGATAATAACCTTTGTTCTATGTCCTGCATATCAACAGGTGCCTTGTCAGAAGTCAGGATAACCTGCTTTCCATTCTGATGTAAGTGATTAAATATATGAAAGAATACATCTTGTGTTCCAGCCTTACCAGATAGGAATTGAACGTCATCTATAATGAGAACGTCAATCATTTGGTAAAAATGTATAAAATCGTTTCTCGAATTACCTTTGACCGAGTCTATATACTGTTGTGTGAACTTTTCTGCAGAAATATATAATACTGTTTTTTCGGGATATTTATCTTTAATATCTACACCTATAGCATGTGCTAAGTGTGTTTTTCCTAAACCAACGCCTCCATATATTAATAATGGATTAAAAGAGGTACCACCAGGCTTATTGGCAACTGCCATACTCGCAGAACGAGCCAACCTGTTTGAATCTCCTTCAATAAAACTATCAAAATTATAATTTGGATTAAGTTGGGATTCAATCTTAACTTTCTGTATACCAGGAATTATAAAAGGATTTCTTAATTCTCTCTTATCTATTTCTAAAGGAACCGTAACTCCTTGTGATCTAAAGGGATTTCTGTTGGAACTTGGGATTTTAACCGTATGAGGATTCTTACTGCTATAAGCGTTCTCCATTCTTACATCGTAGATCAACTTGGCATCTTCACCTAATTCACGCATTAGGGCCACCCTCAACAACTTAATATAGTGCTCTTCTAACCACTCATAAAAAAATTTGCTAGGTACTTGAATTGTTAACGCTTCTCCAGTTATTTTAACAGGTTTAATTGGTTCAAACCAGGTTTTATACGCTTGAGGTTTTATATTATCTTTTATAAAAGATAGGCAATTATTCCAAACTGAGGTAGCAGTTTTTGTCATTCCTAGGGTCTAGTTTTTGTTTGGTTAAGATTTAGGAGAGATTTTTCAGGGTATTCTCTCAAAATTTCCGTCTTACAAAAGTGTGAATATTTTTTATCATAAAAAAATAAAATGTCTATTGTTTTTTGATTTTTTTTTATGTAAACTCTGACCCCCAAATTTATTAATTTATGCTGCATCATGAAATAAATATTCGTGTTCGTTACGGAGAAACTGACCAAATGGGCTATGTTTACTATGGTAACTACGCCCAATACTTTGAAATGGGCAGAGTTGAATGGCTGCGTAACCTTGGCATATCTTATAAACGTATGGAAGAGCTGGGTATTATGTTACCGGTTCTTAATCTAAATATAAATTACCTGAAACCGGCTAAATATGATGATTTATTGACCTTAAAAACAACCTTGTTAAAAAAACCATCTGTACGGATTGAATTTGATTTCGAATTATTTAACGAGGATAATGTTTTGTTAACCAAAGGCTTTACTTCATTGGTATTTATCGATATTGCTAAAAATAAACCTACAAAAGCACCCGATTATATTCTCGAAAAAATAAATCCTTTTTTTAACTAAATTTCTTCAATTTTAATTTGTCTTAACTCCTCGAAAGCCAATTTGACCTCTTTTGAATTTTTTTTTCGCACTGATATTTCAAATTCACATTGAAGTTCCATTTTTTGTTTTACAATAACTGCCTTTTTCTCCTTTATTATTCTCATTACATCATTCATATAACGATATTCAAAATTTAGTACAAAATGCGCATTTATCGTTCTGGTAACAACTTTTGAAGATTCGATTGCCAGCTGGGCGGCGGTTTTATAAGCATTAACCAACCCTCCAACTCCGAGTTTTGTTCCTCCAAAATATCTCACCACAACAATTAAAATATTCGTTAGGTTTTTTGAAAGTATCTGCCCATAGATAGGCTGGCCGGCGCTATTGTTGGGCTCACCATCATCATTTATTCTATATTGAAAACTATCAACACCCAATTGCCAAGCGTAGCACCAGTGGCGGGCTTTATGATGTTGAGATTTTAACGCAACAATGATATCTTTAACCTCATCCTCATTTTTAATGGGATAAGCATATCCAATAAATTTACTTCCCTTTTCTTTATAAATGACCTCGTCAGAAGCTTGTGCAATGGTTTTGAATGTGTCTTTTTCTAACAATTTGTGTTTTTTATGATCCTTAATACGTCAGAAAGAATACGCTTTGAAACAATATCAGCTCCCTTAATCTCAGGTGCCTTTATCCCTTTATGGAAGGTGATGTCTCCCGTAAAAATGCGGGCTTCATCCCATAAATTCGCATCGATAAATGTTTGAAGTGTTTGAGCTCCTCCCTCAATAATTAATGATTGTACCTCTAATTCATATAAATGATGGCAAATTTGCCTGGCAATGTTTTGTGAAAAATCAATCTGCCTAAAATTTAGATTGTCATTATTCGATTTTTTCTCTATTTCTGCAAACACAATTGTCTTTATAGACCCATCCAATATTTTATAATCTTTCGGGATTCTCAAGCTTTTATCTAAAACAATCCTTATTGGATTTTTACCATACCATTGGCGTACATTTAAGGTTGGATTATCATTAATGGATGTATTCGTTCCTATCAGTATAGCTTGTTCTTCTGCTCTCCATTTATGTACCAATTGTCTTGAATACTGATTAGTGATCCAGTTCGGCTTTGCCGGCCTTGCTTTTTGCCGAATTTTATCAATAAAACCATCTTGTGATTCTGCCCATTTCAATATGATATATGGTCTTTGTTGAGTATGGAAAGTAAAAAATCTTCTATTCAAATCTATGCATTCTTTTTCAAGAACTCCAGAAACTACCTTGCAACCATTCTTTTTTAACTTTTCGATCCCCTTGCCTGCCACTTTATCATGAGGATCTACACAGCCAATAACAACATTCGGGATATCATTCTTAAGGATAAGGTCTGAACATGGAGGTGTTTTACCATGGTGATTACAAGGTTCTAAATTAACATATAAAGTTGCCTTGTTCAGTAAACTTTTATCCTTCACCGATTTTATCGCTTTAACCTCTGCGTGATCTTCTCCTGCTTTATGATGCCATCCTTCCCCAATAATGAAATTATTATAAACAATAACACTGCCAACAAGCGGGTTTGGGTAGGTCGAACCTATACCGTTTTTAGCAAGTTCAATACATCTTTTTATGTATTTTTCGTGTATCTTCACCTCACAAAAGTACAAGTTTATAGTTTAGTTTTATCCAAATGAAAATTAGAAAAATAAAACCTGAAGATAATTCTACTATTGAGAAAATCATAAAATCTGTATTTATAGAATTTGACCTGGACAAAGTGGGGACTGCATATGAAGACATTGAGACCACTATGATGTACGAATCATATCAAGGTAAGAAAGAAGTTTATTTTATATTAGAAGAAAACGGAAAAGTTTTAGGAGGTGGCGGCATCAAGCATTTAACAAATGCCGATAGCGATATCTGTGAGCTTCAAAAAATGTATTTTGCTCCCGAAATTCGTGGGAAGGGATATGGCAAAAAAATGTTCCAAACTTGTTTAGATGCTGCAAAAAAATTTGGTTATAAGCAATGTTACCTGGAATCTGGTTTAGCGCTTGAAGCCGCTATCCATATTTATGAAAATAATGGCTTTGAGCATTTAAAAGGACCCATGGGTAATACTGGGCATTATTCATGCGGAGTTTGGATGATAAAAGATTTACACCAATGACATTGCTTGAACTAAGATCTAAATTCTTAAATGACTTAAAAGAATTCTACCCAAAGACTGAAATTTTATCCTTTTATTTTTTGTTGATAGAGTATCATTTAGGGTTAAAAAAGGTGGATATTTCTTTATCTCCCGAAAAGGAATTAACGCCTAAAGAATCCGAACTTATATTTTCTGCGCTTTATAGATTAAAAAAAGAAGAACCTATACAATATATTATAGGTGAAACTGCATTTTATGGACTGACCTTTAAGGTTGATCATAATGTTTTAATCCCGAGACCAGAAACGGAGGAATTGGTAGATTGGATCATAAAAGATTCCAATAAATATCAAAGTCTTAGAATATTGGATATAGGTACGGGAAGTGGATGTATTGCCATTAGCCTTGCAAAGCATTTACCCAATGCAGAAGTATATGCATTG
Organism: uncultured Aureibaculum sp.; assembly: GCA_965369125.1. GTDB lineage: Bacteria > Bacteroidota > Bacteroidia > Flavobacteriales > Flavobacteriaceae > Aureibaculum. The sequence goes on from CBDUPN010000001.1 coordinate 68,435, forward strand.
GATATCTCAAAAAAAGCATTACAAGTTGCCGAATACAATGCAAAGAATAATAAGGTTTCCATACAATTTATTGAACAAGACATACTAAAAACAAATGTAACTCTGAAAGGCACCGACAATCTCCAATTTGACATAATCGTTAGTAATCCGCCTTATGTAACAGAATCTGAAAAAGCCGCCATCAAAAAAAATGTATTGGCTTTTGAACCACACTCAGCATTATTTGTAGACGATACAAATCCAATTCTTTATTATGAAGCCATTGTTATGTTTGCAAAAAAGAACATTAGAAAAGAAGGAAAATTATTTTTTGAGATCAATCAATATCTGAGTAATGTAATAACACAAATGCTTGAGAAAAATGGCCTTACTCAAATTGAACTAAGAAAAGATCTTTATGGTAATGACAGAATGATAAAAGCTTTTAATTGATTAATCGGTATAAATCCTATTTTCCTGCTCCACTACCCTAATAAATGTTGTCCGTTTTGTTAATTCTTTTAATCTTCGTGCGCCAACATACGTACAGGTACTTCGCAAACCTCCGAGTATATCTTGTAGCGTGTTTTCCACATCTCCTCTAAAAGGGACTTCCACGGTTTTCCCTTCACTCGCTCTATATTCAGCAATACCACCAACATGTTTTCCCATCGCTGTAGACGAGCTCATACCATAAAATTCTTTATATTTTTCACCGTTCCTCTCAACGATTTTACCACCGCTCTCATTATGACCTGCCAACATACCGCCTAACATTACGAAATCTGCTCCTGCACCAAAGGCCTTGGCGATATCTCCCGGAGTCTTACATCCTCCATCACTAATTATCTGCCCTCCCAATCCATGGGCTGCATCTGCACATTCAATAATTGCTGAAAGCTGGGGATAACCAACCCCTGTTTTTACCCGGGTCGTACATACAGAGCCCGGACCAATGCCTACTTTAACAATATCTGCACCTGCAAGTAATAATTCCTCCACCATTTCACCCGTTACAACATTACCCGCAATAATTACCTTATCGGGATAGGATTCACGCGCCTGTTTAAGAAATCTTACAAAATGCTCGGAATAACCATTGGCAACATCGATACAAATAAATTTTAACTGAGAATTAAGAGCTAATATTTTAGCCAGTTTTTCTGAATCACTTTTACCCGTTCCGGTACTTACAGCTATATAATTAAGGATATTCTCTGGGGTATCTTTTAAAAATTTATCCCATTGGTTAATTGTATAATGTTTATGAATAGCGGTTAACAAATGTTTGTTTGCCAAGGCTTTCGCCATTTCAAATGTTCCCACCGTATCCATATTGGCTGCAATTATTGGTATACCTTTCCATACAAATGAGCTATGCAAGAATTTAAATTCTCGTTCGAGGTTTACTTGTGAACGACTATTCAATGTAGATCTCTTTGGTCGTATCATTACATCTTTAAACCCTAATTTTAAATCACTTTCTATGCGCATTTTTTTATAGTATTTGGAAACTATCAAAATTAAGTCTTCCTAATGGTACTTACAAGTAATATTTAGATTTTAGCTTCGTTATAAAAAAATGGCTGTTAGACTTTTATAATAACTATAAAATAGTAATTTTGCGGCTTCATAGTAAATTCAAAGAAGAATGATGACAAGTACACCAACTGTAACAAAAGAACCAATAATGACAAGTAAATATAATAAATGGTATCACCCTTATAAGCCTGCCAAAGAATTTAAACAGAAAGTTGCCTATTTCAGTATGGAATATGGTATCGATCAGGCTTTTCATATATATTCAGGAGGATTAGGCTTTTTAGCAGGCTCCCATATGCGATCAGGATTTGAACTTAAACAAAATATGATAGGTATAGGAATGCTTTGGAAGTTTGGTTATTACGACCAGAAAAGAAATGACGACCAAACCATGCGTACAGATTTTGTTGAAAGATCATATGATTTTCTGGAAGATACGGGTATTGAAGTTGAAGTAAAGCTACATGACAATCCTCACGTAAAAGTAAGAGCCTATGTGTTAAAACCTGAGATTTTTGGAACCGTACCCATGTACTTTTTGAGTACAGATGTTGAAGGGAATGATTTCTTATCAAGAACAATTACCAATCACTTATACGATGCCAATGAGATTACACGTGTTTCACAAAGTATTGTTTTAGGTATCGGAGGTGCAAAGGTGGTTGAAGCCCTTGGAGGGGCCGATATATATCACCTTAACGAAGGTCATGGATTACCAGCTTTTTATTATTTAAAAGATAAAGGTGTTAAAAAAGATCAATTAGTTTTCACAACCCATACCCCTGAAAAAGCAGGAAATGAAGAACGCAATGCACGTCACTTGAACCGTTGCGGATTTTTCGGAAAAACATTAACCGAGGCACAACTTGCTAAAATAACTGTGAATGGAGGCATGCTTAATTATACCTTGGCAGCGTTACGTATGGCTAAAAAGGCGAATGCGGTTTCTAAATTGCATGCAGTTGTGGCTAACGATATGTGGAAGGATTATGATAAGGTAAGTGAAATAATTCCTATTACGAATGCTCAAAACCGGAAATTCTGGCAAGATGAAGCCATTGAAAAAGCCTGGAAAACGAAGAATAGTGATGCCTATAAAAAGAGAAAACTAGAGCTAAAAGTGGATCTGTTTGATGAGGTAGCCAAACAGACAAAAAAATCATTCAACCCTAATGTTTTAACCTTTGTTTGGGCACGGCGTTTCGCAGGATATAAAAGAGCTGACTTATTATTACACGACTTAAAGCGTTTTAAAAAGTTGATTTCCAATAAAAAATATCCGGTTCAGATTATCTGGGCAGGAAAACCATATCCTTATGATTTTTATGCGATCGATATTTTTAACCATTTGGTACATCATTCTAAAAATGTTCCAAATTTGGCGGTATTAACAGGTTATGAAATTGAATTATCCAGAAAGCTTAAATGCGGATCTGATATTTGGTTAAATACACCTAGAATTACCCGTGAAGCTTCTGGAACAAGCGGAATGACTGCAGCGATGAATGGTTCAGTGAATGTATCTATTAACGATGGTTGGATTCCTGAATTTCAAAAAAATGGGAAAAATAGTTTTATATTGCCTGAAGTAGATTATAAATTGCCTGTCTGGGATCAAGATAATTTCGATGCCAATAATTTATATGATCTTTTAGAGAAAACAGTAATACCTATGTATTATGACAATCCCAAAAAGTGGCAGCAAATTGTATTTAAGGCAATGGATGATGTAATTCCTCAATTTACAAGTGCAAGAATGGCAAGAGAATATTATGAAGAACTTTAAACAATTTTCGTAATACTCATGATTTGTCATTTTTCATTAAAATAAAATTTGACATATTAAAATCATTAACACACAATTTTAGTGGTTTACTTAATTTTAAAAAAGGCCTACCTTTGAAAAAGGGTAGGTTTATTTTTTTCCCTAATTTGAATACTGTATAAAAATAGTTGAAAATGAAAAAATATTTATTCTTGATCATTTTAGGCATATACAATATGCTTCCAATTATTGCTCAAAATGGTAAGGTATACGACGATCTAACTTTAAAAAGTGAGATCCTGAAAAGTGAACGAAAATATGCAATATATCTGCCACCCGATTATGAAACTTCCCAAAGAAGTTATCCTGTATTGTATTTATTGCATGGTGCGGGTGATGACCATACCGGCTGGGTTCAATTCGGGGAAGTGTTGTACATAGCAGATAAGGCTATCAATAAAGGCAAGGCTACCCCTATGATCATTGTAATGCCCGATGCCCAAACCGGACAACTAGGTTATTTTAATGATATCAATGGGAAATGGAACTATGAAGATTTTTTCTTTAAGGAATTCATGCCCCATATAGAAAAAAAATATAGAATAAAAAGTGAAAAACGCTATCGTGCCATTGCCGGACTTTCCATGGGTGGTGGTGGTTCATTTATGTATGCTTTACATCATCCTGAACTCTTTTCATCAGCTTGTCCATTAAGTGCCTACATAGGTCCCCAATCAATACAGGAGCTAAAGGATCGATTTGCTAGAAATAAAACGATTTATAATGAAGTTGATATTCAAAATTATTTTGATAATCATAATGCCTTGTCATTGATTGAAAATAACAACAAGGAGCATACTAGTTCTGTAAGATGGTTTATCGATTGCGGGGATGATGATTTTCTTTATGAAGGGAATAGTTTAATTCATATTGCCCTCAGAAAAAAAGAGGTCCCACATGAGTTTAGAATTAGAAACGGAGGTCATAACTGGACATATTGGAGAGAATCATTACCAAATGTATTAGAATTTGTTTCTGATGCTTTTCATCAATATTGATCTTTTCACAAATCTTCAAGACAGAGGCTTTCCAAAAAAACCTACTTTTGTGTTATGAGAATAGATATTATTACGGTTTCACCAGAATTGATTAAAAGTCCATTTGAATATTCAATCATAAAAAGGAGTATCGATAAAGGATTGGTAGATGTTCATTTTCATGATCTTAGGACTTATGCTGTCAATAAATTCGGTAAAATTGATGATTATCAGTTTGGTGGCGGCGCAGGAATGGTATTGATGATAGAGCCCATTGATAAGTGTATAAATGCATTAAAATCTGAAAGGGATTATGATGAGATCATTTATATGACACCAGATGCTCAAATTCTCGATCAGTCACTTGCCAATACACTCTCACTCAGTAAAAATATAATTATTTTATGCGGACATTATAAGGGTGTCGACCAACGAGTGCGTGACCTTTTTATAACGAGGGAGATCTCCATTGGCGATTATGTTCTAAGTGGTGGAGAATTGGCGGCAGCTGTTCTATGTGATTGCATTATTAGATTGATACCAGGCGTATTGGGCGATGAAACATCTGCCCTTTCCGATTCTTTTCAGGATCATTTGTTAGCACCGCCTGTATATACAAGGCCTTCTGAATATAAAGGCCATAAAGTGCCAGATGTATTGCTTTCGGGAAATTTCCCTGTGATAGAAGAATGGAGGAACGAAAAAGCATTGGAAAGAACCAGAACTTTACGTCCGGACTTACTAAACAAAGAAAAAAATAATTCTTAAAGCAGTATTTATTCTTAAAAAACTTTTCACTACATTTGCACACGCAAAATTAACCTCTGACGATAATCGTGAAAGTTGATTCTTGGAAAACATTAAAAAAGGTTAAAAATGGAAGATTTAGTAAAATTCGTACAAGACGAATTTGTAACAAAAAATGAAATTCCAGAATTCTCAGCAGGTGATACCATTACAGTGTATTACGAAATTAAAGAAGGTGATAAAAAACGTACTCAGTTCTTCAGAGGAGTTGTTATACAGCGAAGAGGTACTGGTGCTTCAGAGACATTTACCATAAAAAAGATGTCGGGAACTGTAGGTGTAGAACGTATTTTCCCTATCAACATGCCTGCAATTCAAAAAATTGAAGTTAATAAAAAAGGTAAGGTAAGAAGAGCAAGAATCTATTATTTCAGAAACCTAACCGGTAAAAAAGCTAGAATTAAAGAAGCTAGAATATAGCTCTAATTCACTATCAAAATCAAAACCCTGTTTCTCCAGAGAAACAGGGTTTTTGTATTAACAAATGTTAATAACCGATATTAATATCTTCTTAATAACTAGTACAATAATTTTATTTGATTTTTCATCTCAATTTCTATATTTGAAATAGAATTTACACAGGGTTAGCAGCAGCGTAAATGAAGATGAGATTTCGGTCAAATCGGAATGCACAAACTGATAATTGTAAATTCGAATAGAAGAACGTTCTTTTATGTTTTTAATAGCTTCACATCAATAGCCCGAGTATTTAGCATGAATAATTGGAACTAGTAAAGCGTTAAAAACGAATTTAAAATACCTATATGATAATGGTCTATGACTAACGAAAGTTATGAAAAGAACAAGAGTCGTGAAGGTATTTTAAAGAAATCTTTAACAAAGTAGATTGTTTTATAATGATCTGATGCAATTGTGAAAATAATTGCAAGCTTGTGTTAAATGTTTCAGCGAAAAGCCATAGTGAAGAGCAATCTTGATTATGGCTTTAGTTTTGGACTTAAGTCAGTTATTAACAATTGTTAATAACTATTGTTAAAAAGCAGTTAGTAAGTTGATTTAACTAATGTAATCGTGTAATTCTTTTTAGCATTATATTTACTAAAGAATCTAAATTAGAATTACCCCTTTTTATGTTTGCTATGAAATTGATATTTACTATGAGCTTTTTTAGATTCTAATTATCGGCGATTAATTTCGTTAATTATATTGTTCTTTTTATAAAATTCATAATCAGTGTTTAGCGCACAATTCTTTAATGATAAATCAATATCGAGAACAATAGTAAAAGCACCTTATCCCTTAAGGTGCTTTTTTTTGTGATAAACTTATATTTTTCATAAAATCAGTCACGAATTAATGCCCCTTTTCAATGAATATTTCCGTTATAAATTACTAAATTTGATTGCTTTAATTTTAGCGAGAATCCTTACTTATAAGAAACACCTCAAATGACAAAAAAAAACTCTATTGTTTATACGAAAACTGATGAAGCGCCAGCCTTAGCAACCCATTCATTTTTACCCATTGTTCAAGCATTTACTAAATCTTCTGGAATACATATAGAAACCAAGGACATTTCTTTAGCCGGAAGAATTCTGGCGAATTTCCCCGATTTTTTAACAACAACTCAACGAGTTCCCGACGCTTTGGCAGAACTGGGTGAACTTGCAAAAAAACCAGAAGCAAATATTATAAAACTCCCCAATATTAGTGCATCTATTCCACAATTAAAGGCAGCCATAGCAGAACTTCAATCCAAGGGTTTTAATATTCCCGATTATCCTGACGAGCCTAATAATGACAAGGAAAAAGAAATCAAGATGCGTTATGATAGAATAAAGGGCAGTGCCGTAAATCCTGTATTGCGCGAAGGTAACTCAGACCGACGGGCGCCTAAGGCGGTAAAGAATTATGCAAAAAAGAATCCGCATTCAATGGGAGCTTGGAATTCAGACAGTAAAACACATGTGGCTACCATGACCAAGGGTGATTTTTATCATAATGAAAAGTCGGTAACCATGAATGAGTCAGCCGATGTTAAAATAATTCATACCGATACACATGGCAAACAAACCTTATTAAAAGATAAAACATCTTTGCTTGCCGGTGAAATTATTGATGCTACAGTTTTGAATCTAAAATCGCTAATTCAATTTTTAGAAGATCAAATAAGCGATGCCAGAAGGCAAAATATACTTTTATCTGTGCATTTAAAAGCAACGATGATGAAAGTATCGGATCCTATAATTTTTGGCCATATCGTAAAAGTATTTTTCCGTGAGCTTTTTGAAAAATACCATAAAACCTTTGAAAAAATTGGTTTTGAAGAGAATAATGGTTTTGGAAATTTATTGGCTAAAATTCAATTGCTCCCTGAAAATGAACGAAAGGAAATTAAAAAAGAAATAAAAAACACTTTCAACATTCGACCATCCTTGGCTATGGTAAATTCAGACCTTGGTATTACCAATTTGCACGTACCAAGCGACGTGATCATAGATGCTTCAATGCCGGCAATGATTCGTAATTCTGGTAAAATGTATGATAGCAATGGTGATCTACAAGACACAAAAGCTGTGATCCCCGATAGTAGTTACGCCGGTATTTATCAAGCAACGATAGATTTCTGCAAAAAACATGGAGCGTTCGACCCCACTACTATGGGAACGGTACCAAATGTTGGGCTTATGGCGCAGAAAGCTGAAGAATATGGTTCGCACGATAAGACCTTTGAAATTGATTCAGACGGAAAGGTGCGAGTAGTTGATGCTGCAGGAAATATTTTAATTGAACATGCAGTAGAAAAAGGAGATATCTGGCGTATGTGCCAGGTTAAAGATGCACCTATTCAAGATTGGGTAAAATTAGCAGTTAACAGGGCACGTGCTACAAATACCCCAACGGTATTTTGGTTGGATAAAGAAAGAGCTCATGATGCTGAAATTATTAATAAAGTAACACGCTATTTAAAAGACCACAACACCAAAGGGTTAGATATAAGGATTATGGCTCCCGTAGAAGCCACTCAATTTACCCTTGAACGCGTTAAAGCTGGTAAAGATACAATCTCGGTTACAGGAAATGTTTTACGAGATTATCTAACAGACCTTTTCCCTATTCTTGAGGTTGGAACGAGTGCTAAAATGTTATCCATTGTACCTTTAATGAATGGTGGCGGCTTATTCGAAACGGGGGCCGGTGGATCCGCTCCAAAACACGTGCAGCAATTTGTTGCAGAAAATCATTTGCGCTGGGATTCTTTAGGTGAATTCTTAGCATTAGCTGTTTCTTTAGAACATTATGGAAATACCTTTAATAATTCCAAAGCCTTGATCTTAGCAGAAACCCTTGATGATGCTTCAGAAAAATTACTGGAAAATAAAAAATCGCCTTCCCGAAAAGTAGGCGAATTAGATAATCGCGGCAGTCACTATTATTTGGCATTGTATTGGGCAGAGGAACTAGTTCGACAAAATAAAGATGCCGATCTCAGGTCAAAATTTCAACATATAGCCAAAGAATTAAGATCTCATGAGAAAAATATTATTGAAGATCTAAATAAAATACAAGGTACGCCTGTGGATCTCGGGGGATATTACATGCCAAATGAAGCATTAACATCACGTGCCATGAGACCTAACGACGAATTTAATACCATATTAGATAGTATTTCATAAGTTCTGGTTTTACTTTTATAATAAAGGCTCCCTCAAAGGAGCTTTTATTATTTCATTTTAAAGAAATTATCAATGAATGTTATAAAAAAAGTGTTATGTCTTGGAGCTCTGATCTTTATTAATTTAGGCGTAGCTCAAGAAAAATATACTTTAAGTGGCACTATTTCGGAAGAAAAAAGTAACGAAACACTTATTGGAGTTACATTGCTGTTTCCAGAAATTGGAACCGGTACGACGACCAATGAATATGGTTTTTATTCCATTACGCTGCCTGAAGGAACTTATAATGTTCAAATTAGTTTTGTCGGTTTTACCACAATCTTTCAAACCATAGAACTTTCTGAAGATAAAATTGAGAATTTTCAATTAACCGAAGCTTCCGAATTCTTAGATGAAGTTGTCATTAAGGAAAATGTAGAGCAACTAAATATCAGAAAACCACAGATGAGTGTCAATGCCTTAACTGTGAATACTATTAAACAAATTCCGGTCGTATTAGGAGAAGCCGACATTATAAAATCTATTACCCTGCTTCCCGGCGTTACCAGCGCAGGAGAAGGGTCTTCGGGTTTTAATGTTCGCGGTGGGGCAGCAGATCAAAATCTCATATTACTCGATGAGGCCACAATATATAATTCATCACATTTATTCGGGTTTTTTTCGGTATTTAATCCGGATGCAATTAAGGATCTTAAATTATATAAAGGTGGAATTCCCGCACGCTATGGCGGACGTGTTTCCTCGGTTTTAGATATATACCAGAAGGAAGGCAATAGCAAAGAATTCCACGCAAACGGTGGTATCGGTATTGTTGCGAGCAGGCTTTTGGCAGAAGGCCCAATTAAAAAAGATCACGGTTCTTTTTTACTTGGTGGCCGTGCTAGCTATGCACATTTATTTCTGCCTTTATTCGACATTGACAACGTAGCTTATTTTTACGATTTGAACACCAAATTAAGTTATAAGATCAATCCGAACAATAATATTTTCTTGTCGGGATATTTTGGCCGTGACGTTTTTACCATTTCCGATAGTTTTGAAAATTCTTATGGTAATGCTGTTTTGAATTTTCGATGGAATCATTTATTTTCAGATAAACTATTTTCTAATCTATCGTTGATTTATTCGGACTACTACTATGGCTTAAAATTGAATTTTGTTGAATTCGATTGGGTTTCTGGAATACAAAATTTTAATGTTAAGTACGATTTCAAGCATTATCTTTCAAATACTTTTAAATTACAATATGGTTTAAACAGTATCTATTATAAATTTAATCCGGGAAAAATTGAACCTACTACACCAACTTCAGGAATCAATTCGTTTAAATTAACCGATAAATATGCTTTTGAAAATGCCATTTATGTTGAGGCCGAACATGAGATCAGTAATAAAATAGCATTATCTTATGGCTTGAGATTCAGTTCGTTTATGCGTTTAGGACAAGATGAGCTAAATATTTATGATAATGACCAAGGGGTTGTATTTAACCCGGATTTGCAGATCTATGAAAAGGCAGTACCTATTGGTACAGAATCTTTTAACCGAAGTGATATTATAGAATCATTTATGAACGTCGAACCTAGATTTTCTATATCCTATCTTATCAACGACGAGTCATCGGTGAAGGCCAGCTACAATAGGCTAAGTCAATATTTACATTTGCTTTCGAATACGAGTTCCCCTACTCCTTTAGATGTATGGGCACCCAGTGGTAAATATATAAAGCCACAATTACTCGATCAGTTCGCTTTGGGATATTTTAAAAATATAAACGATGTTTATTCATTAGAAATCGAGAGTTTTTACAAGACCATAAAAAACAGGATCGATTATATTGATGGGGCCGATCTCATTGCCAATAATGCTATTGAGCAAGTAATATTGAACGGAAAAGCAAGGGCTTATGGCTTCGAATTTTTAATCAGGAAGAATGAAGGTAATTTTACCGGTTGGTTGGCTTATACCCTATCTAAATCTGAACAGCAGACAAAAGGCAGAACGTCTAATGAGCTCGGAATTAACAATAGTAATTGGTATAAAACACCTTATGATAAGACCCATGATATTTCTTTAACAGGGACATATAAATTAAGTCAGAAATGGAATCTTAATGCTAATTTTTTATTTCAAACCGGTCAGCCTACGACTTATCCAAACGGGCAATATGAATATAATGGTATTACCATACCGAGTTTTAGCAATAGGAATGCCAACAGGCTTCCTGCTTATCACCGTTTAGATATTTCTGCTAATTATACTCCGAAACCCAATAAGAACAAAAAATATCAAAGTAATTGGGTATTCGGTATTTATAACATTTACAACAGGCGCAATGCGGCATCTATAACTTTTAGGGAAAACAGAACAACAGGCGCCAATGAAGCCTTGAGATTATCGATTTTTGGCATCATACCATCTATCTCTTATAATTTTAATTTTTAATATGATGAAAAGGTACATAGCATTTTTAATTTTAGCCTTGACGCTCTCTTGTGAAGATGTCATCGATGTAGACCTTACAACAGCCGCACCTAAATTGGTAATTGATGCTTCCATCAACTGGTTTAAAGGCACTAGCGGTAACGAACAACAAATAAAACTATCCTTATCTGCCCCATATTTCGATAGTGACATTCCACCAGCCAATGGTGCTATTATTACCATTACAGATAGTTCTGGTAATCTATTCAACTTTATTGAAGATGGCGAAACCGGTAACTATAAAAACAATAATTTTATTCCAGAAATTAATGGTGTTTATACGCTAAGCATCGAATACAACAACGAAATATATACGGCCTCAGAATCATTGAAACCTGTGAGTGATATTGAATATGTCGAACAGGAAAATGACGGAGGGTTTTCTGGAGATGAAATAGAAATTAAGGCCTATTACAATGATCCCGTTGACGAAAAGAATTTTTACTTTTTCGAATTTCTCAGTGATGTTTATGTATTTCCTTCCTTAGAAGTTTATAAAGATGAATTCACGAATGGTAATCAGATTTTTGCTTACTATTCTGAAGAAGACATCTCTTCTGGCGATGAATTGGTGATTAGGAATTATGGGATTTCAGAACGTTTTTATGATTTTATGTTCGTCCTTCTTCAACAAAACAGCGAAGACGGCGGTGGCCCTTTTGAAACACAACCAGCAACAGTAAGAGGTAATTGTTTCAATCAAACAAATCCTGACAATTTTCCACTCGGTTATTTTAGGCTATCTGAAGCCGATGAATTTTTCTATATTGTAGAATAAATAAGATCATTATTTATTAAATTTATTTCATCGAATTCAGCAAATATAAACAGCCTCTTAAAATTGTGTAATTTTGAATTATGGATTTTATAAAAACCACAGAGCAAGATTCTAATTATAATCATCTTGAAAAGATGAGCATTTCCGAACTGCTTCGAAATATTAATGACGAAGACCAGACGGTTCCTCATGCAGTTAAAAAATCCATCCCTCAAATTGAAAAATTGGTTACTCAAGTTGTGGATAAATTACTAGCGGGAGGCCGGTTATTTTATATTGGGTCGGGAACAAGTGGTCGGCTGGGCATAGTAGACGCTTCAGAATGTCCCCCAACCTTTGGAGTACCCCATGAATTGGTAATTGGTTTAATAGCAGGCGGTGATTCTGCCATTCGTAAAGCAGTAGAATTTGCAGAAGATTCTATCTCCCAAGGCTGGAAAGATCTACAGGCCTATAATATCTCTGAAAAAGATATCGTCGTTGGTATCGCAGCCTCTGGTACTACTCCATATGTAATTGGTGCCTTAAAATCATGCAATGCTAAAAATATTATAACGGGTTGTATTACTTGCAATCGAAACAGTCCCTTGTCTAAAGTGGCTAGATATCCAGTAGAAGTTATCGTTGGACCCGAATTTGTTACCGGTAGTTCCAGAATGAAAGCCGGTACTGCTCAAAAGCTAGTACTAAATATGATAACAACAACCACAATGATACAATTGGGTAAGATAAAAGGTAATAAAATGGTTGACATGCAATTGTCTAACAATAAATTAGTAAACCGAGGTACACTAATGTTAATGAACGAATTACAAATTGATGAATCTTCGGCCGAAAAATTACTACAGCAACATGGTAGTGTAAGAAAAGCCCTCAATAATTACAAACATGAAAAAAAATAAACCTACCCTATTCAATGCATTAAAATATCTAATCATTGCACTTCCATTATTATTCGCAGCTCCTATTATCGTCACCGTTGGTTTTAAAGCTTTAAAACTTGATGGTTCCTTTTTTATTCTATTGCTCGGAATTTTGCTAGCATTAGCAGCCATGACCGTAACAGCCATGGGTGTAATTAAAATAGGTAGGTATTTTTTTGATAGGGAAACCGATGAGGATTAAATCTTTCTTTACCAAAATAACACATTGGGAACATTGGCCAACCTTTATGTTTTATATTCCATTGACTCCTTTTTTTTTATATTCGGGGATAAAAGGGAAGCATCCTTTATGTTTCTTAACTGCGAATCCTGCGATAAAATATTCGGGAGATGGTACCGAATCTAAATTTGAAACCATTAATCTTATTCCTAAAAAACACAAACCGATTGGTGTTTTGATTTCAACACAAGAAAATTTCAATGAGGCCTTTTTAAAAATTGAAAAAGCGGGAATACGATTTCCTCTCATTGCAAAACCTGATATCGGTTTTAGGGGATATCTCGTTAAAAAAATAGATACTAAAAAAGAATTGAAAACCTATTTGGAAAAAAATACTATAGATATTATTGTTCAGGAATTTGTCGACTTGCCAAATGAATGTGGTATTTTTTATCACAGAATTCCCGATGAAGATAGAGGCAGGATAACATCAATCACTTTAAAGAAATTTTTAACAGTAAGGGGTAATGGAATTTCTAGCCTGTCGGATCTTATCTTAGAAGACAAACGGGCTTTTTTATATTATGATTTACTAAAGAATATCCATAAGGAGGAAATGTTATCTATTCCCGTTAAGGATAAGCAGATCAGGCTTACGGTAATTGGCAACCACTCTAAAGGCACTCAATTTATTAATGGCAATCATCTAATTACCAAAGAATTGGAACTGATGTTCGATAACTTAATCAAACAGATAGACCATTGGTATTATGGCCGGTTGGATATAAAATATGATACTTTTGAAAAGTTAGTTCAAGGAAAGGATTTTAAAATCATAGAGATGAACGGGATTATCTCCGAACCGACGCATATTTATGATCCGAATAATATAACCTACTTCGGTGCACTAAAAAGTATTAAAAATCATTGGGAGATCCTATTTCGTATTTCTAAAAAAAATCACGATCTTTTTAAAATACCTTACCCGAAATTAAAGCCGTATTTTAAAGAGCTTTTATGGCTAAGAAGCCACTCAAAAAAATTGATCAGATTAAATAAACTAGGGTAGAATTATCGCGGTAATTCTTCTGTCCTTGGAGTTGTTGGATTATAGCCGAAATCGGCATCAGGCAGCTCAATGCCTAATTTACAAATAATATAACCTATACTGGCGAAATGATGGATGGCATGACTGTGAGCCTGAATTAAAACTGAAGCCAATGTATATGAAGTGGTTACCTTACCCAAGCCTAAGTCGTCTGTAACTTCAACTAATTGGTTAAGATCAACATTTTTTAAACTATCTAATTGTTGTAATATTTCATCAAAATATGCCAAACCGAAATCGGTCTTTTGTTCAGCCAGTTCATTCCGCTTTCTGGCAGTAAGATCAATTTGTTTATTTGATAATCCGCAAAATATACAATCAAAAACATCCAAAATATGGCGCATATGGCCTCCGATACTCGAATGATAAGGCTCAACAGAATTATCTGCATATTGATCGTTATTAATAGAATTTAATAAGCTAACACCTCTTTGTAGATTGTGTTCAATAGCCTTTATCATAATATCAACTTTAAAAATTTATTGCTTAGTCGCAAATATATAAATTAATTTACGAGATCATTTTAAATAACCTCATTTTACATTAAAAATCAAATAGAAAAATATTAAAAATCAATTTTTATATGATCTAATCTAAATGATAAATTTCCATAATATTCTTTAGAATCGAATCGAAATCAATTTTTAGATCGATGAGTTTTCCCGAATGAATATCAAATACCCAGCCGTGTACTTTAAGGCCTCTGGCCCTAAAAGCTTTTTGAACAGCAGCTGTTTTAATGAGGTTTACACATTGCTCCTGAACGTTTAATTCGACCAACCGATCGTATTTATCATCTTCATTTTCTATTGCGGTCAATTCATTTTTATGTAAACGGTATACATCTCTAATATTTCTTAGCCAGGGGTTTAAAAGCCCCAGATCTGCAGATTGCATCGCGGCCTTAACACCTCCGCATGCATAATGTCCGCATACAATTACATGTTTAACCTTTAAATGTTCAACAGCAAATTCTACAACAGACATCACGTTGAGATCAGTACCCGATACCATATTGGCTATATTTCTGTGTACAAATACATCACCGGGTCCAAGCCCCATGAGATCTTCCGCGGTAACGCGACTATCAGAACATCCTATATAAAGTAATTCAGGCGTTTGTCCTTTACCTAACTCGTCAAAATAATTTGGGTTTAGTGCTAATTTCTCTTTGATCCACTTTTCGTTATTTTGAAAAACTTTGTCTAAACTCATATTGTCTTATTTGTTTTTGTAGTAATAATGCATATACTTTTTGTAGTCCTCACTTTTTAAAGATATCAAAAAAATAACATGTTGATTCAAATTGGCTTAATGCAAAGGGTGTTAAAAATTTATGATGGCTCCTATACCAATGATCAAAAACAAAATACATAAGATATAGTTTATATTTTGTGCAATGAACTGTGCTCTTTTAATAATTATACCGGCAAAACTTACATAGGTAAGAAATAATGAAAAAGCTCCTGCCACCGATCCAACAACAAAAATTATTATAAATGGTTGTTCCAAAATGATCTTCCCTTCGGCGCCCAACAACGTACTTATCCCTAAATAAAACGGTATGGCCAACATATTCATTAAAGACATTAATGCACCGGTAAAAAAATAATTCCCTTTTTTTTGTTTACCCTCATCTTTAAATTTCTTTCTGGCCTGAAAAAAAAAGAAAATTGACAATAAAAAAAATACAATAATCCCGGCAATTTTCAATTTTTCGATGATCTCGGGATTGTTATTTAAATAATTTGCAAAGAACAATGCAATAAATGCCTGAATAAACACCACTGAAGCAGCCCCAGCAGAAAAAATAACTCCAGATTTTTTACCTCTTTCTATACTGATCTTTACAGCGGTCATATTTAACATTCCGGGGGCCAAGAGTCCTCCGAATGCCATGATAAATCCGAAAAAAAGATGCGAAAAATAGATCATATTTTTTTATCAAACTGATATACAAATTACGCGATTTACATTCAGAATTTAGGTGTAAAAGGCAGATAAGTTGAAGGCGGTATTTTTTTTCTGGCACGCTCTTTGAAAAGTGTATAGAAAGCGGAAGCCGAAAAGCTAAAGAGTAGGCATAACCCTAAAACCATATATTATGAAAAAAGGGATACTATTTTTATTAGGAATGTTCATGATGGTTTCAACTGCTGAAGCCACAAATGGCATAAGAACGAACAGCAAGCCGGGTTATCATAGCGCTTTCAAAGCGAAACCAATTTCATTTGTTGAGAAGGGAATTAAGTTTTATGTGTACCCGAATGGTGACTTAGATTTTAGAACAAATTCAAGATCAAAGAAAACTACTCAATATGTATATCGTAATGGAAAAAGATATGTAAAAAGGGTGCCTTTTAACCGAGTTCGCATTTCACATGATTATCATGGAAGAATTAACCGCGTAGGTAATGTTTTTATAAACTACGATCGATTTGGAAAGGTTAAAAGAATTGGGTCTGTATTTGTTGATTATCACCGCAGAAAATTAGCACGTGTAGGTGGGCTAAGCATTAAATACAATCGATATGGCGAGGTTTTTTATTACGGACAGGTAAAACCTAGATATTCATATAGAAACTACAGATACGACCGTTTTTATGATGGTATGATCTTAGACTATAGCGATGACTATTTTAATCATAATGATTTCTATAATGATTTTGACGATTACTATGAAGACGATCATTATTACTATTATAAATCAAAAAAGAATAAAGGTCATAAAAATGCGAAGATCATAAAACGTAAAAAACGATCTTAAAGCATAAAAACACATGTAAAAAGAGGGGTTAAATGCCGAAAAATCCTGTTATCATTTTGATGCAGGATTTTTCATTTTATCCAAAATTTTACTCATTAAAACATTTACTTCTTCAGAGATGTTCAGCCTGAAGATTATTAATAAATAAGCAACAGTTATAAGCGCTGTTTTGATCAAAATATTCAAAATAGGATGAAAGGGAAATTCAATAAAATAAAACATCAAAAATAAAACAAAGGTTAAGATCAAGACCCATATGGTTTTTACAGAAAAAGGCTGCATCTGCAACTTCCTTTTTACATAAAATATTTTAAAAGTGCTAAACAGTAACACTACCACTAAGGTAGCCAAGGCGGCACCGTCGATACCCATCATTTCAATAAGCCATTTATTTAAAATGATCACACTTACGGCCATGGCAATGGAAAGGTAAAAATAGACCCTGTAATACTTAGAATTGCTTAAGATTGCCCCATTGGTACCTAAAGCCAGCTTATACAATTCTGAAACAGATATCATTAAAACGATCAATACTCCTACAGAATATTCGGGTTTATTGATCAGAACATACAGGTCTTTAACATTCACGTTGATCAATAAGAACAGTAATCCACCAGCAATCAGTAAAGTAATGGAGCTTTTTTGATAAAGATTGGCAACCTCTTTTAAATTATTTTCATTGAGTTCTTTAGCAGTTAGTGGATTTATGATCTGTTGCATCGCCCTCGAGGGGATACCTATTACAGAAGCGATATAAACTCCGACTGAATAATAGGCAACCTCTGCTATCTGCTTTAATTGAGGGATCATAAACTTATCGATCTCTAACAAAATGGTGCCTGCCGAACCAGCCATAATAATGTAAAAGGAATAGGAAAGTATTTCCTTTAAATTATCAGGCAGTTTAAAAACCAATTTAGGCCTGTATAGTTTAAATGCATAGATCATCATGATATGCATTCTTACACCATAAACAATAACCATGGCATAAATAAACTGATCTTGGGTGATCCACTTTAAAAATACGGCCAGCAATAGAAATGAAGCACAAATACGTCCAAATATTTCTTTTATAAAATTTCCAACTACAGTTTCTAACTGCACCTTGCTAAAGGCATAAAAAACTTCAAAAAATCCCATAAAAATGGCTATGGTAAAAATATACCTGGTATAAGGCTTAATAATGGGGTTTTCTTGTGATATCCAATCTGAAATATTCTCATAAGCCACAGATCCTATAATGGCTAGGGGAACGATTACAACTAATGGCAAGATTAAGGTGCTGGTTAAAAACCGGTCACGTTCCATTTTAGTTTTATACGATGTGAAAAATTTAATAATGGTATGCTGTAAGCCTAATACCATTAAGGGCATTAGTAAATTCGCCGTAGAGAGTAAAAAAGTAATTAGCCCGTAATAATCTTCGTGCAGGAAATGGGTATATAAAAACAACACATTCAGCCCGCCTATGGCGAATCCTACAAAAAGAATGATCGTATTCTTAAAAGACTGTTTTAATACAATTCCCATTTAAATAACTTGTTGGTTTATTAATTTTCTTGTAAGGTAATTAAAACGAAAATATAACATAATGGCCGAAGCTGTTAATCCGGCCAATAAACCTATCCATATACCTACACTTCCGTACATGTCTTCTTTACCTAAAAAATAACAGACAGGAAAACCAATGATCCAATAGGCAATAAAAGTAATGATGGTTGGAATTTTTACATCTTGCAATCCTCTTAAAGCGCCTAAAACCACCACTTGAATACCATCTGAGATCTGGAAAACTGCGGCCACCAAGAGCAATTTTGCAGCCAAGGCAATTACTTCAAAATTATCTGCCTGATTCAACACATCGTTTTGGTCTAAATATAATTTCGGAAACTCTGTGTGAAACAAGATAAATATAATGGCAAATACAATTTCTATAAGTGTGGTCAAAAAGAAAATCGAAAAGGCAATACGTCGAAGTTCTTTGAAATTCTTTAAACCCTTTTGGTTTCCAACCCTTATCATGGCGGCTACACTTAATCCAATAGCCACCATAAAGGTCATGGAAGCAAGATTAAGCGCGATCTGATTCGCTGCCTGCGCATTTTTACCTAGTGTACCCGATAGCCAGATGGCAGCCGTAAAAATAGCAACCTCAAAGAGCATCTGTAAAGCGGAAGGAAATCCTAAATTAATAATTTTATTGAGTATAGATTTTTTTATATTGGAAAGACTAAACCTTTCTAAATAAGGTTTGAATTTTTTCTTAGATCTAAGTAGTAGCCAAATAAAAATAAGCATAACAACACGGGAAGTCAAGGTGCCAATGGCCGCTCCGATAATACCCAATTCTGGAAAACCGAATTTTCCGAATATGAGCACATAGTTCAACACAACATTGATCACATTAGCCACAATAGTGGCATACATGGCATATTTTGTTTGGGACAGGCCATCTGCAAATTGTTTAAATGCCTGGAACATGATGAGCGGTATCAACGAAAAAGCGACCAGGTTTAAATAAGGCATGGCATATTGTACCACTTCCTCAGGCTGATCCATATAATACATCAGTGGCTTTATGCCCAATATCAATAAGAATAAAAATACACCCAGCAAAGTGCATAAAAACAAACCGTGGTTAAATGCATTTTTCCCTTTTTCTATATTGTTCTCACCATCAGCTTCAGCAACCAGGGGTGTAATTGCCGTTGAGAATCCGATCCCTAAAGCCATGGCAATAAAAATAAAGCTGTTTCCTAAAGAAACGGCAGCCAGTTCGGCAGTCCCCAATTGGCCCACCATGATATTATCTACAAATCCAACCAAGGTATGCCCAATCATACCCAGCATTACCGGATAAGCAAGTTTTAGGTTATAACGAAACTCAGAAGTATAGGCTTTAAAGGTCAAAGGTTTGGTATTAATTTTTCGGTTGGTAAAGGTAATAGATTTGATTGAGGAAATTTAAAAACCAGGTGAAAATGGACTATATTTGAGTAGCAAGTATTTTCCATCGATAATTAATAGAATATTTTAGTCTTTTTAATCTTACAAATTATTAAAATTTATATAATGAAATTGACCCAATCCTTAAGAACTGTTAGCTTTTTTATACTGAGTGTAACCTGTACAATCACATTAATTGCACAAGCCCCCGATCGTGAATTTTATCAATTAAAAATTTATTCTTTTGATAATGAGATACAGGTACAGATCACTGACGATTATCTTAAAGATGCCTATCTGCCTGCCTTAAAAAAATTAAACATCCAGAATATTGGGGTATTTAAACTTAGGCCCAGCATAAAAGACACCATTAAAAAAATATTTGTATTGATTCCTTTTAAATCGTTAGAGCACTTCACTTCACTTGAAGAAAATCTACTGAAAGACCCTTTATATTTGGCTAAGGGAAGTGCATATATAAAAGCTGCACATAATAGTCCTCCATATAATCGTGTTGAGTCTATTTTACTGAAGGCCTTTAAGGATATGCCGGTAATGCGTCCATCACGGCTAGACGGCCCACGAAAGGATAGGATATATGAATTAAGAAGTTATGAATCTGCCACAGAAGAAATATTTCAAAATAAAGTTGATATGTTCAACGCCGGTGGCGAGATCGATCTTTTTGAAAAATTAAATTTCAATGCCGTTTTTTATAGTGAGGTCATATCAGGGCCAAAAATGCCCAATTTAATGTATATGACTACTTTTTCCGATCAGAATAGTCGCGATGCACATTGGAAAATGTTTGTTGATGCGCCAGAATGGAAAGCAATGTCTTCGATGCCTAAATACCAAAATAACGTTTCTCATATAGACATTATGTATTTATATCCTACTGAATATTCAGATTATTAGTGTTCAAAAAAACCAACCATAAAACCATAAAAAAGTAGTAAAAAAGTAGTATTTTTAGATAAGGTGAATTAAGTCAAAAATTGACATTTATCATATTTTATGTATTTTATTATCTATAATTTTGAGGATAATAAAATTGCAAGGTATTATTCATATATAAAATTATTAAAATGGCAAAAGTTAAAGGCGCAATCGTGGTAAATACAGAAACATGTAAAGGCTGCGAAGTGTGTATACCTGTTTGTCCAGAAAACGTCATTAGCATGTCTAGTGAGGTAAACCGCAAAGGATATCATTATGCCTATATGAGTCATCCGGAAGCATGTACAGGTTGTACCAACTGTGGACTTGTTTGTCCCGATCGGGCCATATCAGTGTATCGTGTTAAAGTTTCTGAATAAAAAACAAGCTTATAAAATGTCAGAATTGAAATTAATGAAAGGAAACGAAGCGTTGGCCGAGGCTGCGATTAGAGCCGGTGTCGATGCTTATTTTGGTTATCCAATCACTCCACAATCAGAAGTTATCGAATATTTAATGACCGAACAGCCTGAAAAAAGAACAGGCATGGTGGTATTACAGGCAGAAAGTGAAATTGCCGCCATCAATATGGTCTACGGTGCCGCCAGCACCGGTAAAAAAGTGATGACCTCTTCTTCCAGCCCCGGTATATCATTAAAATTGGAAGGTATTTCTTATCTCGCAGGTGCAGAATTGCCTGCCGTTATCGTAAATGTTGTGCGTGGTGGTCCAGGTTTGGGAACGATACAACCCTCACAGGCCGATTATTTCCAGTCGGTAAAAGGTGGTGGTCATGGCGATTATAAATTATATGTGCTTGCTCCTGCCTCTGTGCAGGAAATGTCAGATTTTGTAGCAGATGCTTTCGATATTGCTTTTAAATACCGAGCCCCTGTATTGATACTTTCTGATGGCCTAATCGGACAAATGATGGAAAAAGTAAATCTTCGCGATCAGAAAGCTCGCATGAAGGATGAAGATATCATTAAAAATTATGGTTCATGGGCAACAACAGGTAAAAAAGGAAGGGAGCGCAATATCATCACTTCCCTGGATCTGCAGTCAGAAAAAATGGAAGCACGTGTTCATAGGCTTATGAAAAAATACGAGCAAATGGAAAAAGAAGATATGCGTTATGAAAAAATTCTGTGTGACGATGCAGAATATCTTATCGTCGCTTATGGCTCAAGTGCCCGTATTGGGCAGAAAGCTGTAGAACTGGCAAGAGCTAAAGGAATCAAAGCAGGTTTATTACGGCCTATTACCCTATTTCCTTATCCAAAAGACCAATTATTTGAATTGGCCGACCAGGTAAAAGGTATCTTAAGTGTAGAACTCAATGCGGGACAAATGGTAGAAGATGTTCGCCTTTCGGTACAACATAAAGTACCTGTAGAACATTTTGGCAGAACGGGAGGAATTATTCATACCCCCGAAGAAGTATTAGAAGCCTTAGAACAAAAAATCATAAAAAATGGACATATTAGACATCATAAAACCCGAGAATCAAGTATTCTGTAAAACAAAATTAATGACAGATACGGCCTTGTCGTATTGTCCGGGTTGTGGCCATGGTACCGCACATAACATTACGATGGAGGTGATCGACGAAATGGGTATTGTAGAAGATACCATTGGTGTGGCGCCGGTAGGATGTTCGGTATTGGCATATGATTTTATGAATATAGATATGACCCAAGCTGCTCATGGGCGTGCGCCCGCGGTAGCAACAGCCATTGCAAGAACCTGGCCGGAAAAATATGTTTTTACTTATCAGGGCGATGGCGATCTTGCTGCCATTGGTACCGCAGAAACCATTCACGCCTGTAACCGAGGTGAAAATATTGTCATTATTTTTGTAAATAACGGTATTTACGGTATGACTGGAGGCCAAATGGCGCCTACAACTCTTGAAGGCATGCGCACTTCAACTTCACCATACGGACGGGAAATTGAAAATATGGGTAGCCCTTTAAAAATGACAGAACTAATTGCTAACCTTCCTGGTGTGTATTATGTAACCAGGCAATCGGTTCATACTCATAAACATGCACGAAAGGCTAAAAAAGCGGTTAGAACGGCCTTTGAAAATACAAGGTTAAAAAAAGGCATCTCTTTTGTAGAGATCGTTTCGAATTGCAATTCGGGATGGAAAATGACACCCAATGAATCTAATATATGGATGGAAGAAAATATGTTCCCCTATTTTCCTTTAGGTGATATTAAAGTAAATGGAATATTAAAATAAACAGCATGACAGAAGAAATTATTATTGCAGGTTTTGGCGGACAAGGCGTATTATCGATGGGTAAGATATTGGCTTATTCGGGAATTATGCAAGACCAGGAAGTCAGCTGGATGCCATCTTATGGACCAGAAATGCGCGGTGGTACTGCCAATGTAACTGTTATATTAAGTGATGAACGAATTAGTTCGCCTTATTTAAAATTATACGATACCGCCATAATCTTGAACCAGCAATCGATGGATAAGTTTGAAGAAACCGTAAAACCGGGTGGTGTATTACTGTACGATCCAAATGGTATTTCCCACCATCCTAGCCGAAAAGATATTAAGATCTACCAAATTGAAGGTAATAGACTGGCAACTGAAATGGGAAATAAAAAAATATTCAATATGATCGTATTGGGCGGATTCTTGAAGATAAAACCCATTGTAAAACTCGAAAACGTCATAGAAGGTTTAAAAAAATCATTGCCCGAAAGATATCATGATCTGATCCCATTGAATAAAAAAGCCATTACGATGGGAACAAACAATGTACATCCTTTCAAAATAGAGGATCAAGTACTTTCATAATTAGTTTTTAATTTTTAGTTAGTAAGTAGATTTCGACTATTTTGTGCCATACCAGTACAGAATAGTCGATGTCGTTTTAGAAAGATTTATATCGTTATAATTGATATTTGGTTATTAATTATATCCTTATATTGGTAATAATAAAAAATTATACCAATTTATACTAAATCCATTCATGAGATTAATCATCAAGCTTTTTGGAATTCTAATGCTCCTTGCAGGTATCTCACTGCTTTTTAATCATGAATTCATAATGGGTTGGATAGAAGATTCTATGGAAAACACATCACTATATATCTCTGCAATAGTTGTAAGGTTGATTTTTGGTATTTTATTCTTAGCCGCTGCCAGAGAATCTAAATATCCCGGCGTCATTAAAGTTTTTGGTTATGTGTTCATAATAGCTGCGATCATCTTATTTTTAATTGGTCAAGAACGTTTTCAAGACTTTATTACAGCACTAATTCCTGGTGTTAAACCTTTTGCTCCTGTAATTGGTCTGGTCGTTATGGCATTCGGAAGTTTTCTTATATATTCATTTTCAAAGAACAAAGTATTAGAGAAGAAGTAAATTCAACTATATAATCGGATATGTTAGCAACAAAAAACAATGGAACAATGAGTTTTAAAATTAATAATTTACTAATAGTATTCATTCTTATTAGTATTCACTTAGTTACTGCCCAAGAAGCAATCAATTCTAATTTATTATCAATAGATAGAATTTTTTCCGGTGAATTCGATGAAGACAGTCAAAGAACCATCCAATGGATAGAAAATGGAAATGCCTATGTCACAATCGAAAAATCAACCACTATATCTAATGGTGATGAATTAGTGCGCTATCAAAGTGACGACCAAGAAAGAACGAGCTTTGTTCCAGCTGAAGTATTAAATAGTTTGGCAATAGAAAGTTTTTCACTTTCTCCGGATGGCTCAAAAGTTTTAATTTTCACGAATTCAAGTCGGGTTTGGCGGTCTAATACTAAAGGTGATTATTGGGTATACGATTTAACAACCAGATCATTAAAGCAACTGGGGGGAAACCTTGGAGTTTCATCTCTTATGTTCGCCAAGTTTTCTAACGATAACCGATTCGTTTATTATGTGCATAAATTCAATTTATACAAGGAAGATTTTCTATCTGGAATTATCACCCAACTTACTTTTGACGGAACAGGAGATATTATAAATGGTACTTTCGATTGGGCATATGAAGAAGAATTTGGCAAAAGGGATGGATTTACTATCAGTCCTAATGATAAATATATCGCATTTTGGCAAATAGATGCTTCTGAAATTGGCACGTTCTATATGATTAATAATACAGATTCCATTTATTCGAGACCCATTCCGCTTCAATATCCCAAGGTGGGACAAGATCCGGCGGCAGCTAAAATTGGGGTACTCAATTTAACGGATAATCAAGTAATGTGGATTCCGCTTCCAGGCGGAGTAAAAGAAAATTATATTCCCGGAATACAGTGGGTAAGCGGTGATTTGTTATTGATTCAGCAAATGAACCGGCATCAAAATCAGCTCACAGTATGGGCCTACATCCCTTCTTCACAAAAACTGTCGAAAGTGTATGTTGAGAATGAAGATACTTGGATAGATCTAGGTTATCCCGATATTTCCTCAGATACCTGGGGAAAAAATGATCTACCTATAATTGATAATGGCACCTCATTTTTACGAATGACCGAAAACGACGAATGGCGCAGTATTTATGCTGTAAGCATTTCAACTAAGTCAAAAACACTCATTACACCTTTCAATTATGACATAGCTTCTATGAAAATTGCTACGAACAAGGACATTTATTTTATTGCTTCTCCAGAAAATAGCACGCAACGCTATTTGTATGTTACTGATCTAAAAGGAAAAGGAAAAGCCAAAAGATTAACACCTAAGACCTTTAGTGGTATCAATAATTATGATATTTCTCCGAATGGTAAATATGCGATACATACCCACCAAAGCTCAAAAGAAGTTAGTACAGTTCGCTTTATTAGTTTACCAGATCATAAGACTATTAAGGAATTAGTAGACAACCAAACCTACCGAGAAAAACTTAGCTCCCTTAACTTGCCTGAAGTCAGATTCACTAAAATAACCACCGAAGAAGGTATAGAAATTGATGTACGGATGGTGTTACCAACAAATTTTGATTCCTCCAAAACGTATCCTGTCTTATTTCATGTATATGGGGAACCATGGGGTCAAGAAGCCACCGATACCCAAGTGGGCCTATGGAATATTTTCATGGCTCAAAAAGGATATGTGATTATTGATATGGACAATAGAGGAACACCCTGTTTAAAAGGGAGTAAATGGCGTAAAAGTATCTACAGAAAAATAGGTGTTATCAACACCAGAGATCAGGCCATGGCTGCCAAAGAAATTTTAAAATTAGATTATTTAGACAATGATCGTACGGCGGTTTGGGGTTGGAGTGGCGGCGGTACCATGACCCTCAATCTGCTTTTTAAATATCCCGAAATCTACAAAACAGGTATTGCCGTAGCGGCTGTTTCTAGTCAACTTATTTACGATAATATTTATCAGGAACGCTATATGGGATTACCCTCTGAGAACATTGAAGATTTTATAAACGGTTCACCAGTTACTTATGCTAAAAACCTAGTTGGTAATTTATTAGTAATACATGGAACGGGGGATGATAATGTTCATTATCAAAGTGCAGAGATTTTAATAAATGAATTAGTTAAACAAAACAAACAATTTCAAATTATGCCGTATCCAAATCGTTCTCATGGAATAAGGGAAGGAGAAAACACTCGAAGGCATTTGTATACCTTATTGACCAATTATATTATGGAACATACGCCTCCCAATTAGCCGTAGTTCCGTTTCTATCAATAATAAACGCTACTATGAATTAAGCGATAACCAATAGGGTTGTGTGTAAATTTTAATTACAAATTAAAACCAATGAGAAACATTTTGACGTTTACCCTTTTATTGCTTTTTAATCCATTTGGTATTTTTTCACAAGAAAAAAATACTGTTGTTGTAAAGCCGACAGACATTTTAATTGGAGAATGGACAATTGATCTAAGACCAAGTCCTGAATCTGATGGATACTTTCAATCTTTTGTTGTAGAATTCATAAATGAGAACACTTTTAAAGGAACTTTTTATGGAAGCATTCTTGAAAATGCAATCCTAAATAGTAATTGGAATAAACTTTACTTCGCATTTACCACAAGAGATCAAAACAACGAATACTATCATTCCGGTTATCTATTGAATGGAAAACTATTCGGAATTACCTATTGCCCAAACAGAAACTTTGCGGCTCCATGGATAGGAGTGAAAAAATAAAACTATTATATTTAATATCTGATTGGTAATTATAAAGATGAGGCCTTCCGTTAAATTAATTGCAATAAAATTAATTCACACCTTTATCTGGTTATGCTTTGTGATTGTAATATTTTACATTACCTATTCTGGCATCACGAATAACATCAATACCTTCACTTGGGTTGCCATTGGTTTGATCATTGGAGAAGGACTGGTATTAGTTATTTTTAAAATGTTCTGCCCTTTAACACTACTGGCAAGAAAATTTTCAGACTCTCAAAAGGATAATTTTGATATCTATCTACCCAATTGGCTAGCAAGGCATAATAAAGTGATATTTACGACGATATACCTTATAGGATTAATTTTAGTTATATGGCGCGTTTTTTTACAATAATACTCCATAAATAAATGGGATATATTGTCCAAAATTAATCAAGGTAAAAATTTAGACAAATAAATTCACACGCATTTATTATCTTTGAGCAACAGTATAAAAAGATATATATCCATAGGCATTCATTGAAAATTAATAATTATGAAAAATTTAATGACTTATTACTTAGCAATTATAGCACCTCTTTTAATCATTATTTGGTTAAGTAAATATGCCTTAATAAGTTCAACTTTGTTTGTTATACTTCTTTTTTTCTATGCCTTTGTATATCGGACTTATACAGATGGATTAAGACTAATGGAAAAAGGTATTATTGAAAAAAAGGATATTTGGAAAATTATTATTCCGGGTAGTCATTTTAAATATTATAAAGAATTATATCTAAAATAGTCCGCATTTAATTAAAGTTAGAATACTTTAATTAAACCCATAAAAGGCTTATTCTTAACCCAGATAAATATCCAGCTCGTTAAATTGTTTTTTATATTCAGAAGGAAGTAATATACTTTTAATCAACCAATCTAACTTAATCAGCCTGCTTATTTTATACAGTGGAACAATCGGCGTTAGCATGGAGAAATCGTTAAAATCCATTAATTTCTTTAGCCTTTTCGGAATTACTAATTTCTGGGCTTCGATCAACATTTTATATCGCATGGTTCCAAGGTGTTTTTTATATTGCTCAAAAAGATCTAAAGTGTATTCGCTCTTTTGGAGGTCAGCTTCGAGATGTGCATTTCTAACGGGAAGCCATTCAATATAGTTGGTTGGCAAATCTTTTAATCCCATTCTTTTTCCAACACGATAAAAAACATTGTAAATCTCTTCTTTTTCTTCA
This sequence comes from uncultured Aureibaculum sp., assembly GCA_965369125.1. Classification (GTDB taxonomy): domain Bacteria; phylum Bacteroidota; class Bacteroidia; order Flavobacteriales; family Flavobacteriaceae; genus Aureibaculum. The sequence goes on from CBDUPN010000001.1 coordinate 96,714, forward strand.
TCACTCAATTTTTTTTCGAGTAGCTCATAAGAAGCTATTGAGTAATAAATGAGCATAAAAAGCACATCACGATAAGCCCAATCGGGAATGGAAGAATCACGTTTTTGTTCTACCGCCTTATGTATCTGTCGCATTGAGTCAATAGCTTTATTGGCTTCCTCCATGGGAGAGAAAACGATCATACGTGCATACTTAACTGTAGAGAATAGTCGGCCTAAAGGATCGGAAGGTAACTTTCCTGTGAAATACAACCAATCTACTGCTTTATTCAATGCAAATTCAGCTGAGGCACCCGCAAAAATAAAAAGTATGGTATCGCTCTTACCCCAGATCTTTCTAACGATGGATTTTTTTTCAACAAAGAATTCCAAAACGGAAAATATTTCAATCTAAAATACAAAAAAATACGGCTAACAATTAGCTTCCGTTTCTTTACATATCTCCTGTCAAAATTCGAATTTACTTCTGTTTAGTAGATGAAATATGTCGAACTTAATAATCACTTAGCATTCTAAATTACTTTTAAGGAGGCCTAATTATAAAACACCAAAGTGTAATGGTTAAAAATAGTAAAGCTTCATGAGTAAATCATGAAGCTTTACTGGCAATTATGAAAACAAATTTAATTTGATAAATAACTATTTGCTGCATTTGTACGCTGAGTCACATGAGAATTAAGTTCATTCACGGCAGCTTGAAAATCTGAACTGTTCCTTAAAAATGTATAACCATCTAGTTCAGTCGTTGCATAAGGCTCGATCAACGCAGAGTATGTAGCGTATTGTGATTGAATATTACTCACACTAAAGGCATCATCTACTATTTCTTGTACATAATCATCATATTGCGCTTTATAAACATCATCCTGATATAAATAACCAATTAAAGGCCATTCAGAACTGTTTAATCCCGAAAAATCTAGAGGCAAGGAACCTCCCATATTACCAAGTTGTAAAGCTTCGTTATTATCCCAAGGAATCCAGGTTAATTTATCATTCTCAGGATTGTTGTACAAATAGTAATTATGGGTCATCCTACCATAGGTATCCCAATTTTGAATCACTGTATTGGCAGCTAAATATTTCAAAAATACATCTGTATCGAAAACAGCTTCAAGGTTTGTTCTCCAAGTGGCGGCATCTGTTGTTCTAGACCCGTCATTTAAAATGGATAATAGGTTTGAAACATCTGAAAAATTGGCCTCATCTTCATTATTTTTCTTTACAAATTCGTCTTCGTCATACGTTCCTGCAGCAAAACTTGCGGCATCACCATCTGGCTTATATAAATTTCCATCATCATCAGAGAAGTATGAATCTAAAAGCGTGTCCTCTACATCTTCAACCATGGTATAAAGTCCGAAATATATGGGTCCGTCACCATGATCTACATAGACTGTGTAAAAAGCCGTATGAGATGCTGCCAATCCTGCATTTCTAAATACATCGCCTGCCACTTTTTCTCTCAACATAGATCTATCTTCATAATTATTTTTAAGATGTAATTTTTTAAATCCGTAAAAACGCTGATTATCGATCTGTGGATAATCGTCTTCAAACTCATCAAAATCGAGTTTTAGTGAAAGCTTCAAAATACCATTTTGCCAACTGGACTGTAAACTTGAGTTTCCTTTAAAGCGCACCCCTACCCTGTACCATTCTATTCCGTTATAAAATACTTCAGAAGGAACAAAAATAGGGTCTTCATCTGTGTCTATTAAACCGCCCCCTGGTCCTCCACCTCCAGATCCAAATGTACCATAGGTTTCGGTCATGTCGTCCAACATGCTTTGCCAGCGAGCTTCCGTTATAACGATGTCAATTCGTTTTACGGCATTATCTTCAAATACTTCTTCAAAATTAGGATCTGCATCTTTACTGTGTGTTTCGGTTGTCCAGTCTGTTGCTTCAAAGTCTGTATCATCAACTTCTTCCACTGTTTCTTCAGCGATAACTTCAGTTAAATTATCATCTTCGCTACATGCGTTAAGTGTTATTATTGAAGCACTAAATATTAATGCAACAAACAGGAAACTTATACTCTTTTTAACTTTTTTCATTTTAATAGATTATTTATTGCGTTCTGGACGTTGTGGTTTAGGTGCTTTTTTTAACTCTTCTTTCGTAATAAAACCATCTTCATCACTATCGATCTTTGCAAAATCATTTTTAATAGGCCCTTTTACTTCTTTTTTCGAGAGTTTACCATCCTCATTGGCATCCATTTGTTTGAAAATTTCATCCACAGTAGGTGGTGTTTGAGGTCTTTGTTGTTGATTTGATTGTGCATTAATTGTAAATGCTCCCATTAAGGCGAACAAGCCTACGATCATTCCTTTTTTTAAACTATTCTGTGTCATAATTTTGATTTTTATTTTTATTTATTTGAACCCAAAGTTGAGCAAAAGATCAATGTAAAAGTTGGGTTTTCAATGAATGGCGTTCAGTTCTCTGTGAACTAGCTAATATGTTCAATTTCAGTTTTTGATTTAACTGTTGGCCAAGTATTAAAAGGTTGTTTTTCTAACTGCATATTTCCATCTTCGCCTTTGAAAATATTTATCCAGGCTTGCCAGTTTTGGTTATCCATTTCCGGATAATCCAATCTGTAATGGCTGCATCTGCTTTCTTTTCTCATTAATGATGCCCTTAATTTCATTTCGGCACTGATCACCATGTTTTTAGTTTCATGTGCCAAACGTAATTCATGTAAATTAGAAGCTCTCAAATGTGGTACATGATGGTCTCTTAATTCTTCAACATAAGCCAAAGCAGCTTTCATTAGGTTTTCCTTTTTGATGTAAATAATGAAATTAGGAATCATGATACTCTGTAAAGTTTGAGTCACCCAAGCAGGACTATAACCGGCTTCCCTATTTAAAGGTCCTAAGATTTCTTCTTCTATTCTTTTTAATTCTGAACTAGAAATGCTATGCGATTTCACATTTTTGCTGTAATTGGCTGCAGCTTTTCCCGAAATAGCTCCTTGAACAGCAGAACCAGCTAAAGACGACCCAATTTGCGTATAAATTCCTCCAGCCATATAAGAACCTAAAGCATCTCCAGCTGCATATAATCCCGGAATGGTAGATTCGCATTGATCGTTGATTGGCACCAAGCCTTCTGCTTTGTGAATAGACATACCTGCCGATGAACCGCCAACGACACTTCCTCCCATTCCCGGAGGTCCGCCATCTCCATCTTTTCTTGGAGGTCTTTTTCTTTCTTCCCCATCTTGAGGTGGCCCACCAGGTCCACCTCCGCCTGAAAATTCTTCTGGTCTAAATGGTCCGCCAGAAACGGCATTTTCCTGATTTCCCATTCCCGGAGGTCCCATTTGTGCAGCACCACCATTCACATATGCCATATAATTCATGTCCACACCCAAATCATGGCGAATTTCTATACTTGTTGTACTTGGTTTTTGTTCGAACATATCTCCCCAACCGTCATAGCACGCTGCAGGGTTTTCACCTCTGGCAGGATGACCATCGTTCCATTCTTTTCCAGTTACTTTAGCACCAATATCATATGCCATGACTGTTCCGTCGTGAGTAAGGTCGCAAATTGGGAACCCATTAGGTTTAAAACCGCCCGCTCCAGTACAAAGAATGACACTTTTTGCTTCGTAGAAAATTACTTTTTGCTCATCAATACTAAAGCCTGCCGCACCAACAACTCGCTCACCTTCTTTTATCAAATGGGTTATGGTTACACGTTCGTGAACGGGAATATTTCGTTCTTCAATAGGTTTGCTAAAACTTTTATTATATAAGGACGATTGAAAAAATCCCCATTCTTTAAGTTCATTTACACGAGCCAAAGAATGTTCTGCCAATTGTCTGGTATAGGTTCGATTATTTGTACCAAGAGCTGAACGAGAGACTTTTGATACAAATTCATCAATACTTAATGCTTCTTTGTCTTTATCATAGGCAAAAATCCCTTTTGCAAATGGTGTTTGGCCAGAAGATCCCAGTCTTCCTTTAGAGACCATGACTACGTTTGCTCCTGCATCATGGGCTTTTACAGCGGCAAACAAGCCTGCCATGCCGCTTCCTATGACTAGAACATCTGTATTAAATCTATCGTGGTCTATAGCATCAATATCCACTTCTAGATTATTTAAAGCCCAATCTGCGGCCAATCCCATAGATGCCAGGGCGGTGACCCCAGCAGCTCCTCCAGCGATAGTGATAAACTTACGTCTTGAAATATTTTTAGTTTCTATTGTCATTTTTGTAATCCTTAATTGTTTATTAATTGGAAAAATGTGTTCGCCGCTTGTAAAACCATATTTAACTTTATGTTTAGCTTATCGGCTCGGTTCATTTTTTGCTGTTTTTTTAAAAAGATACTTTCTTAATACATAATAAATTCCTGTAGCTACGACCAGTACATAAAAAGAGGTAAATGAACTGTTGCTGTGTCTTCCCATGTCTATGACATGCCAGGTGGCTGTAATTACAAATAGTAAGGTTAAATAACCATGCAGGCTTCTCCAGGTACGATAATGCATATGCATTTTAAATCTGAAAAAAGCCGTAACCATTAGGATGAGCATAACAGTGTAGGCAATTAATCCAAGGATGACTCCGGTACTCCTGAATGTTGTGATCAATCGTACAAAGGCATCGGTTGTTGTCACGCCGTCATCAAAAAACTTTGGAACGATAATGAAAAATGGATGCAATAGTATCACTGAAATGAATAGGTATCCTATGAATCTATGAATGGCCACAACATTCACCATTCTAATTTGTTTCATCAGTTTATAATTCAATCTGGATGTGAAAAATTGTGATAATAATAATGAAAAAGCTAAAAGGGTAACTATTGAAAGGATTTCCATTAAGGTGGTTCTTCTTGGAAAGTTTCCAAAGAAATACAAGAATAAAGGCACTGCAATAAACGTGATGATAAGTGCCGAAAATTTAAGTATGTAATTCCGTGCGTTCATAACTTTTATTTTTAACCCCAAGAAACAATTACAGGAATGGATTTGTCTGGTGTTATGGTAATGGCATCTACCGGACAATACATTCTGCATAAATGACAAATCTGGCAGTCTTCTACATAAACAATTTCCGCCTTTTTTGTATCAGGATTTAACCTGATAACATCCGTTGGACAACTTTTTATGCACTCTTCGCAACCTATGCAACCGTTAATACTTTTTATTGGCATGTTGTTAATTCTTTATCTTTTAGACTACAAATTTCCAATAAAGTAAGATGTGAAACGGGTGTTTTCAGTGAATGCCTTAACCTTTTCTGTAGATTGCTAATATCATTCTGTAATTGCCTGGTTTGACATACTTTTTTGTGTCATTTTTGAACTTTAGTGGATTTATTTTTGCGTTACTTTGCAGTATGAATAGAATTAACAGACTTATTATTCAGTCAGCTTTATGGTTGGTCATTGGTATTATTATATGGCTAAATCAGGATGCTAACCCAGAAATACTTCAAGAGAATTTAGTTGTCTTTGTATTCCAAATTGTTCTTATTGGTGCGCTTGTTTATTTTATAGCTCCGAAACTACTTTTTAAAAAAAAACATGTACTTTTTACGCTTGTTTCGGTTTTAGCAATTCTTGCTATTACTTATCTGCTAACAACCCTGTTTGCAACGCCTTTGGAACCTCATCAACCTATTAATGATTTCGAATTGGGACCTCCTCCCCCGGGACCGAGAAGGCCACCATCTCTTTTTTTATTTCATTTATTGATTTTAACCATTACCTATGTTGTTGCTTTAGCGATAGAGGTATTTAATCACTTAAAGAAAAAAGAGGAAGAAACCATCAAAGCAAAAAACATTAATCTTCAAAACGAACTTAAGCTGCTTAAATCGCAGATAAATCCGCATTTTTTGTTCAATTCACTTAATAACATCTACACATTGGCCGGAATTGATTCAAACAAGACTCAAAAAAGCATCATAAATTTATCTGATATGCTTCGTTATGTATTGTACGAGTGTGATCAGGAAACCGTTCCGATTAAAAAAGAAGTTGAATACATTGAGAATTACCTAAAATTATTCGCCTTAAAAAGTAGTAAAGACTACCCTATTTCTATTAAACTGAACATATCGAACAATTCCATTCCTGTTGCTCCAATGTTGTTTATTCCTTATGTCGAAAATGCCTTAAAGCACAGTAACATAGATGATAAAGAAAATTCATTCATTAATATTAAAATTAATGCGAATACTGATTATATCGGTTTTGAAATAGAGAACAGCAAGCCTAAAAAAACATTTAGCAAAGATGGGGTTGGAGGTATAGGATTGGAAAATGTAAAGAAAAGATTGGCTATCTTGTATCCTGAAAAACATGAGTTGGAAATAAGCGAAACTGAAACAACTTTTAAAGTAATTCTCCATTTAAAATTAACATGAAGACGATAAAATGCATAGTAATTGATGATGAAGAATTAGCAAGAACATTGCTAAAATCTTACATTGATAAAGTTGATTTTCTGGAATTGATTGCCGATTTTGAAAATCCTATTGAAGCTATGCAGCTATTAAAAGGTTCTCATATCGATATTATCTTCTTAGACATACAAATGCCTGAATTAAAAGGAACCGATTTCGCTAAAATGATTAACCCCAGAACCCGAGTGATCTTTACTACTGCCTATTCTAAATATGCCTTGGAAGGTTTTGAATTGAACGCACTTGATTATCTATTAAAGCCTATTACTTTTGAACGATTTCTGCAAGCTGTCAATAAGTACAAACAAGAAGAAACTGCCATTGACGACAGTATAACAGTCAAATCTGGATACGATTTGCACAAGTTAAAATTTGAGGATATTCTTTATGTTGAAAGCGATAGTGAATACGTGAATTTTTATACTTCTGGCAAAAAAATCATGAGCTATCAAACCTTAAAGTCGCTTGAAAAAACATTACCAACCTCAACATTTATAAGAGTGCATCGTTCTTACATAGTTAACAAGCAAAAAGTTTCTGCCTTAAAAGGAAGGGACTTATTGATTTCTGATGTTAAAATTCCTGTTAGTGATTCTTATTATGAAAAAGTAAAACAAGAATTGTTCTAAGTATCATTAAATGACCCAATCTTCTTCAAAAAATATCATCTACCCGTTTTGTAATTATTGTTTTTCTTTTATAAAATACATATCTTTAAGGTACGGCTTAAGATAGGTCGGAAAGATCCTCTACTCCTTAACTTAAATGGAGCAATACCGTTTGAATATAAATCATTCATGTAATGATAAAAATCGTTGCCCATAATCGATTTCTGATCATGTTGGTTTTCATCATGATTACCATAATTACCTATTTTTTATGGCCTGCATTTAGATTTCTAGACGCCTTTTATATTATTACTACATTGGTAGGAATTATAATATTAGGTTTAAGCTTTGCGGGAATATTTGCAGGAATTAATGATGCGAAAAGTATTGAAAAGAAATTTCTTGCCGGTTTTATCGGAAATGCTATTTTCACCCTGCTATTATTATTTGCATTATTCTATGTTGTCTTTACAATGAAATAGCAAAGAAGGATCCCGATCTCCGATACTATAAGTTTCTATAATAACAGCAGTTCTGTTGTATAATATTATTTATATGATCTACACTAACGTTCTATTGTATGCATCTGGAATTTTATCCAGTCATTAAAAACCCAAAGAATAATTTTCATTGACTAATAAAAAAGCGGAATCTTCTCGAAGAAAATTCCGCTTTTAATTAAATTTATTTTACATTTTAATCGTCAAATCTTCGCCTTTGTGGCGGATCGTTAAATAATACACCACCCACTGCTTCAAATTCTCTTTCTAAGGCAGGAACTTTATTATTAAACAGGTCTTTTAAGTCTGGTTCTTTGGCATCATAAGCTGTTTTAGCCAAATTGAACTGTTCTTTTTGAGCACCGGTGATGTCAACCTGTGCAGACCAAGTGGTATACAAGGCAAATCTTAAACGGCTCTGTACGGTATTTTTAGCACCGAAACCGCCAATGATCGCTTTTGCTACAGAATCGATCTCACTTTGTAAACTGTTTATTTTCGGCACCAGCACATTGGCCTCTACAGGTGTATTAAGAAGGATCTTTTCCATACTGCTTAACCGTTCATTCATCGATTCTATCTTTCCACGTGCTGCAATTACCTTTACATTTAATTCATTTACATCTTGCAGAAAATTAAAATTAGATACATAATTGGGTGTACCCAATGCGTTAGGCAAAGATTTAACCGTAAATGCTTGTGGCTCTACAAGCCTTGTAAAAACACCATCAATATTTTTGTCTATAGCAACTTTATACGTTCCCGGTGGAACTTTCGGACCACGATTGGTTAAATAGCCCAGATCCCAACTGGTGCTTTTATAACCTTTACTTAATGGCTGGGTGAATTTCCTCATAATATTACCATCAGCATCATAAATTGTAAATACCAAGCTTGGTTTGGCTTCTTCTTTTTCGGCCAATAATTCATCTTCAGTTGGGTAATCAAAATCTTCGTCTTTACCTTCGGCATCTTTCATTGCTTTAACCCGTTTTTGTTTTAAAGATTCAAATCCGGTTTTTATATAATATTCAAATGTCGCTTCAGGTTTAGGATTCTCTGATCTAAAATATACTTCACCCTGGTAATTTAAATTACTTGCCGGAAAATATAACAAGGTCTCATTGATGTCAAATAGATGAGCTTCTTTTTTTTCTACTTCTTCAGTTAATTTTCTTAACGACGAATAGTTGTCTAATACATAAAATCCTCTACCGAAAGTTCCAACTACCAAATCGTTTTCGCGCTTTTGAATAGTAAGGTCTTTTACCTGAATAGTAGGGATTCCTTTTTTTATTTGAACCCATTTTTTACCGCCATCAATCGTTGTCCAAACGCCCCATTCTGTACCTATAAATAAGATATTGGGATCTACATGATCTTCCTGAATACAATAAACCGTTCCCGATGGCAGGTTCGAAGCAATAGATGTCCAAGTCTTTCCATTATCAACACTCTTGATTAAATAAGGTTTGAAATCGCTGCTGTTCTTTCTTCCATCGAAGCATGCATACACAGTACCTTGGGTATGTTGCGAGGGAAGGATATAATTCACAAATGTCATATTTGGCACTCCCGGAAATTTATCATAACGTGTCCAATTAGCTCCGTCATTTTCTGTTGTCCAGATCAATCCATCATCTGTTCCCACATATAACATCCCTTGTTTTAATGGAGATTCTGCTAAAGCAAATATATTACCGAACTTAGAAGTTGATAAATTTTTGGCTACCGCTTCCGGTGGCCATAATTTTCCCATCATAGGCAAAGTATTTTGGTCGATACCTCTGGTCATATCTTTACTTATCTTTTTCCAGGTACCACCCATATCAGTACTTTTTAGTACATAATTTCCACCAACATACAGTGTTTTAGAGTCAAAAGCACTTATAAAATAAGGCGTGTTCCAATTCCAGGTATATTCTTCATCTTCAGTGGGTTGTGGTTTGATAGAAATACTGTTACCCGTTGTTCTATCATATCTTCTTAAGCCACAATATTGTGATTCGCAATAATGAATATCCGGATTATCCGGATCTGGTATAGATAAATACCCATCCCCTCCGATGGTATAGGTCCAATCGGCATTTACCAAATAGCGACGATTGGTTTGAGATGGTCCAAACCAGGAACCATTATCTTGGGCACCCCCATAAACATTATAGAAAGGATAATCATTATCGGTTCTCACATGGTAATATTGTGTGATTGGCAAATTACTCTTGAATTGCCAGGTTTTTGCTCGATCGTATGTTTCATAAATACCACCATCACAACCGGCAATAAAATGATTGGTATCATCTGGATCTATCCAAATAGCATGGTTATCTACATGTTTATTACTTCCTTCAATATATTCCCAAGTTGCCCCTCCGTCTTTAGATAGTGCATTGTAGGTATCCATCAGTATAATCACATCAGGATCTTTTGGATCGGCATAAACTTCATTATAATATTGTGGACTAGAAGTGCCTTTGTCACTGCGTTTTTCCCAACTTTCACCCATATCACTCGACCTGTAAAATCCGCTTTTACTTTCGGGTAATTCTATCACCGCATAAATGATGTCTGGATTCGCAGGCGACAATGCCAGTCCAATCCTTCCCACATCACCTTTAGGCAATCCTTTTGTTTGTTTTGTCCAGGTAGCTCCAGCATCTGTAGATTTATAAATGGCCGATTCCGGGCCACCATCAATTTTAGAATATACACGCCTTTCACGTTGATGTGAGGCAGCATATAATATATCCGGATTTCTTGGATCCATTTCCATATCAGAAACACCTGTGTATTCACCAATCTCAAGTATACGATTCCATGTTTTACCACCGTCGGTAGTTTTGTAAAGACCGCGTTCCCCGCCTGGGCCCCAGGCTTGACCCTGTGAGGCCACATAAACCACATTGCTATTTCTGGGGTCGATCATGATCTTACCAATTTGAGAACTTGTTTTAAGACCCATATTTGTAAATGATTTTCCACCATCAGTAGTTTTGTATACTCCATCTCCATAAGCCAAGTTGCGCTGTGAATTATTCTCGCCGGTACCTACCCATACCACATTTGAGTTATTAGGGTCCATGGCCAAACATCCAATAGAAAATACCGGCTGGTCATCAAATATAGGTTCAAATGTAGTTCCGTGATTTATTGTTTTCCAAAGCCCCCCTGAGGCAACACCAACATAATATTCTGAGTGATTATCAGGATTTACCGCCAGATCGGAGATCCTACCAGAATATGCTGCAGGTCCGATACTTCGGAAACTGAACATTTTTAGCATTTGATCTGTCAACTCAAATTGCTTAACGGAGGATTTTGCACTTTTCCGTTTGCTTTGAGCATTAGATTCTTGAAAAGTTACCATCATAAAAATGGCCAAGATGGATGAGATTATCCAACTATTTTTTTTGAGATAAAACATGAAGTAAAGTTTAAATTTATAAATTATAAAAAGCTTGTATAAAAGTAAAAAAAAATGAGCATTTAATTTCCTAATATCCGTGAAGATTCATTCTAATTAATAAATTGTAAAAAGAGATGATTATTACTATGAATGAAATCTCCTCTCGCTTTATCATCAACCCCTCCGTATCAAAGAACGATAACAATTCCTGATTAATTTAAATTTAGCCCGGGTTTTAAATACTAAAATATTATTCTTGCTGTTATATTAGAAAACCTTTTATAATGAGTAAAAAGTTAATATACTTATTACTCCCCTTAATTATGATCGTTTATTCTTGTTCTGAGGATAGCGAGACTTTAATTATTGAAGAAAATAATACAGAAGAAGTTATTGACCTCACCATTACGGGTGAAATATTAAAGTTGGTGAACGAACATCGCGAAACCTTGGGCTTAACTTCACTAAAACGCAATAATACTGCCGACGATCTATCAAATGTTCATACACAGTATATGATCGACCAGGGTAAAATAAGCCATGATTATTTTGAAGACAGGTGGACCGTTTTGCGGCAGGTTGAAAATGCACGTTCAGCTGGTGAAAATGTGGCTTCAGGTTACCAGGATGCCAAAAGTGTAATGAATGCCTGGATGAACAGTACCGGGCATAAAGAAAATATTGAAGGTGATTTTACACACATAGGCATTGCTGCCAAAAAAGATTCCCAGAACCGGTATTATTTTACCCAATTATTCTTCAGGTAAACTTTAATACAACAAAAAAGCCCGCATAAAGCGGGCTTTTTTTTATCATATTAAAGAGTTTTATTCCTCTTTTACTTCTTCAAAATCTACATCTTGCACATCGTCCCCTTCAGTTGCTCCGGTGTCACCTGCATCAGCAGGACCTTCAGCTCCAGCAGCTTGAGATTCTTGTTGCGCTTTGTACATTTCTTCAGAAGCTACTTTCCATGCTTCATTTATCTTTTCCATGGCAGCATCTATCTGCGCTAGATCTTTAGATTCATGAGCTTTCTTTAACTCTTCTAATGCCGCTTCAATAGGTCCTTTTTTATCTGCCGATAATTTATCCCCAAACTCTTTTAATTGTTTCTCTGTTTGGAAGATCATCGCATCAGCACCATTGATCTTTTCAGCAGTTTCTTTTGCTTTTTTATCGGCGTCAGCATTAGCTTCGGCATCAGCTTTCATTTTCTTGATCTCATCTTCAGTCAATCCCGAAGATGCTTCAATACGGATATTATGCTCTTTTCCTGTTCCTTTATCTTTAGCTGTTACATGGATAATTCCGTTGGCATCTATATCAAAAGTTACTTCAATTTGAGGAACACCTCTTGGCGCTGGTGGAATTCCATCTAAATGAAAACGTCCAATTGTTTTATTATCAGCGGCCATCGCGCGCTCTCCTTGTAATACATGGATCTCAACAGAAGGTTGATTATCAGCCGCAGTAGAGAATACTTGAGATTTTTTCGTCGGGATCGTTGTATTAGACTCGATTAACTTTGTCATTACATTACCCATGGTTTCGATACCTAAAGATAACGGAGTAACATCTAATAATAAGACATCTTTCACGTCACCGGTCAATACACCACCTTGAATAGCAGCACCTACAGCAACAACTTCATCCGGATTCACCCCTTTATGAGGCTCTTTACCAAAGAATTTTTTTACTTCTTCCTGAATTCTTGGCATACGGGTAGAACCACCAACCAAAATAACTTCATCAATATCAGATGTTTTAAGATCTGCATCTTTTAAAGCTTTGGTAACAGGTGCCATCGAACGTTTGATCAAACTATCTGCTAATTTCTCAAATTGAGCTCTGGTAATAGTTCTAACCAAGTGTTTTGGACCACTTGCAGTAGCAGTTACATATGGTAAATTTATTTCTGTTTGCGTACTTGACGACAATTCAATTTTTGCTTTTTCTGCAGCTTCTTTTAAACGTTGTAAGGCCATAGGATCTTTACGTAGATCCATATTTTCTTCTTTATTGAATTCTTCAGCTAACCAATCTATAATTACCTGATCAAAATCATCACCACCTAAGTGTGTATCGCCGTTGGTTGATAATACTTCAAATACACCATCGCCTATTTCAAGGATAGAGATATCGAATGTACCTCCACCAAGGTCATAAACGGCTATTTTTTTATCTGCACCAGACTTGTCCAAACCATAGGCCAATGCAGCCGCTGTTGGTTCATTGATGATTCGGCTTACTTTTAATCCCGCGATCTCACCAGCTTCTTTTGTAGCTTGTCTTTGCGAATCATTAAAATAAGCAGGAACAGTAATTACTGCTTCTTTAACTTCATGACCCAGATAATCTTCAGCTGTTTTTTTCATCTTTTGCAACACCATTGCAGAAATCTCTTGTGGTGTATACATTCTGCCATCGATATCTACTCTTGGCGTATCGTTATCTCCTTTCACCACTTTATAAGGCACCCGGTCTGCTTCCTTTTTAGATTCAGAATACTTGTTACCCATAAAACGTTTGATAGAATAAACAGTTTTTGTAGGATTAGTTACTGCTTGTCGTTTAGCAGGGTCACCAACTTTACGTTCGCCACCTTCAACAAATGCTACAATAGAAGGTGTTGTTCTTTTCCCTTCAGCATTAGGTATAACAACTGGCTCGTTACCTTCCATAACAGAAACACATGAGTTGGTTGTTCCTAAATCTATTCCTATAATTTTACTCATAATTTATGTTTTTAGATTTTTCGTTTTTTTAATTTATTTCTGCTAGTAAATAGTCAATCATTATGCCAATGATATATTTATTGTTTTTTGGCAGTTTAATAAAAATGATAAATGACAATATGTCATAATTTTGATCATTTCAAATAACGCGAGCCAAACTTGCTCAAATCAATAGTTTAATTACTTTAGCATTAAATTATTTTCATGGAAAGCATCAGCATTTTTGATATGTTAAAGATTGGGGTGGGGCCGTCGAGTTCACATACCCTTGGTCCATGGAGAGCTGCCGAAAGATGGATAAGAGAACTTAAATCTCAAAACAATTTTGATAAAGTAGATAAGATCAAGGTCGACTTGTACGGTTCTTTATCCCTAACAGGAAAAGGGCATGCAACTGACCTCGCGATCCTTTTGGGATTATCGGGTGCTGATCCTGAATCAATTCCCGTTGATGATGTTGCCTCGATTATCGACGATATTAAATCTAAAAAGCAGATATTTTTAAATAACGAAAAGCATATTGATTTCGATTGGGAAACTGATATTGTCTTCAATAGAAAATTCTTGCCATTTCACGCCAACGCACTTTGTTTTACAGCGATAATCAATGCAATACCAATTCGATCGAAATTTTATTCGATCGGTGGCGGCTTTGTGGTAAAGGAGGAGCGTAAAAATGCGAAAAAGAATATTGCCATTTTTAAAACTTTTCCATATCCCATACAGAAAGCTTCAGAATTATTGAATTATTGTAATGTGTTACAAAAGCCAGTTTCAGAAGTGGTTATTGAAAATGAAAGGTCATTAAGAGATGATGCCACCATCGATCAAGAAATTACCAGGGTCTGGAACACCATGTTAGAATGCATGTATATTGGATGCCATACAGAGGGCACTCTGCCGGGAGGTCTCAATGTTCGTAGGCGTGCTTTTGATATTCATCAGAAATTAAAGGGCGATATTCCTTATAATTCACCAGAGGAATGGTTAGAGGTAATAAGAAAAACTGAAGTCAAATTTCGTCAGATCTTAAAATGGGTAAGCTGTTTTGCACTTGGGGTAAATGAAGTAAATGCATCTTTAGGGCGCGTCGTAACAGCCCCAACCAATGGTAGTGCCGGTGTAATTCCAGCAGTACTGATGTATTATTTAGTGATAGAAAACCATCAAGCAGGTCTTAAAGAAATAAAACAATTTTTATTGGTTGCAGGTGAGATTGGCAGTATCTTTAAAAAAGGGGCAACCATTTCGGCAGCCATGGGCGGCTGTCAGGCAGAAATTGGCGTATCGTCGGCAATGGCGGCAGCGGCATTATGCGAACTACTCGGTGGAACTCCCGAACAAGTGATGATTGCTGCTGAAATTGCCATGGAACATCATTTGGGATTAACCTGTGATCCTGTTGGCGGTCTCGTGCAAATTCCATGTATAGAAAGAAATTCTATGGGTGCTATGAAGGCGATTCATGCAGCTGAACTTGCGTTGGATACAGATCCGAAAAATGTAAAGGTACCATTAGATAAGGTCATAGACACTATGTGGAGTACAGCTAAGGATATGCACACGAAATATAAAGAAACCTCAGAAGGCGGTTTAGCCGTTACCGTGAGTTTGACAGACTGTTAACCCCTTATCTTGTAAATACCAATTCTGTATCTGTCGACATATTGGCATCAAAGGCATAACCTTCGACATTAAAACCTTTTAGCCCCTCTACCGTTTCAATATTATTTACAATTATATAACGCAGCATATAACCTCGGGCGAGTTTAGCAAAAGTCATGATGGTTTTATACTCGCCATTTTTAAAGTCTTTGAATATTGGGGTAATCACCGGTACTTTTAAAAGTTTAGGTTTTAATGCTTTGAAATATTCGGCACTAGCTAAATTAATAAATGGTTCCCCCTCTTTTAGTTCTTCATTTAAGGCTTCGGTAAGCGACGTTCCCCAAAATTTATATAGATTATCTTTTCTACCCACTTTTAATTTAGTGCTCATTTCCAAACGATATGGCTGCATAAGATCTAAGGGCTTCAATAAGCCGTACTGGCCCGAAAGTATACGTAGTTTATTTTGTAAAACATCTAATTTCTTTAACGGAATGGTGTCGACATCCAAGCCTCTGAAAACATCTCCCCTAAACGCAAATATGGCTTGTTTCGCGTTGTCTAAATTAAAAGGCAAACTCCATTGCTGATTTCTTTCAAAGTTCAGCTGACTTAAATCTTCCGAAATACGCATCAGTTTTTTTAATTGCCGAGCACTTTTCTTTTTAAGAACACCAGCTAATCTTTCGGCCTGTTCTAAAAAAATGGGTTCAGTATATGTCGTTACCGGAGCTTTATTTTCAAAATCCAACGATTTGGCAGGAGATATTACTATTTTCATAATACGTATAGGAATTCGTTTAATAATTAATTCTTTAATACTATTCCACATTCAAATATGAAACCAGCTTCCTTAATTACTCAGGTTTCTATTTATGCGGATTCTATGTGCTAAAAATACAAACGAAATCAGGATATCACAAGTTTTTACTTTCTATAAAATCTATAGTTCTATAAAAGAAATAAATAATTCATTTTTAAACCAAACTATTTAAAAAAACAGAGGTCTATATATTTGTTAAGTAGTAACTTGATACTAAAATACAATGCTTTGATTGCAGAGGCCAACTTTATACAGCAACTTACAGATCCTAAAACAAAAGAAAAAGGTTTTCTGAAATTACTTGATACCTATCAAGAAAGGTTGTACTGGTATATTCGTAAAATAGTGATCACCCATGAAAATACAGATGATGCTTTACAAAACACCTTTGTTAGAATTTACAGAAATATAGCGTCTTTCAAAGGGAACAGTTCACTTTCAACCTGGTTATTTCGAATAGCTCACAATGAGGCAATCAGGCTGCTGGAAAAACAAAATAAAATGCATTTGGCTTCATTAGAAGATGTTCAACCTCAATATCTCGAAGATCTTACTCAAGATAATTATTTTGATGGTGATGAAGTAAAACTAAAGTTACACCAGATCATAGAGTCAAAACTTACTAATAAGCAACGCATGGTATTTAATATGAAATATTTTGATGATCTAAGTTTTAGGCAAATGTCTGAAATTTTGGGTATGAACGAAAATACATTGAAGTCGTCTTACTACAGTGCCACTAAAATTATTGAAGAAGAAATCGTGATATAAATCAAACTATTATGTAAAACAAAGGTCAAATTTAAGAACGAGAAATAATAATATAGCTAAAAACCATAAAAAATGAATACAAATACCGAGAACCATAAAGATCCGAAAAAGCGACATAAAGAGTTGCTTGGTATGGATGTCCCTAAAGATTATTTCAAATTATCAAAATCTAACATTATGGAAAAGATTTCTAATCCAGAAAAAAAGAAACCTCGTGTTTTTTATTTAAATCCGATGGTTCAAATTGCAGCAGCAGCATCGGTGATCGTACTTATCGCCTTGGGTATTGCCTTAAATTACAACAATACTACCCAGGACTTTAGCCAGACACAGCAAATTGAAAATCTAGCAAACGCCGATGATCAAGATTTGCTAATAAATTCACTTTTTATAAGTGATGAAAATATCAATACTTTCTTAGAAACTTATCTAGTTAGTAGCGTAATGGAGAAAGCAGAACTCAATGAGCAAGAGTTTGACAATATATTTTTGAACTCGATAATAGAAACCGACTCATTGATAGATAGTTATATCGATGAAAGTTTTATAGACAACATAATTCTTTAAAAATAATTCAAACTATTTCATCCGATTAGGGTCTATACAGCAGAATCGATTCAATAATTAAAATTGAAAAATTAAAATAAAAATTAAAGTCATGAAAACAAATAGAATAAAATTAGCAATACTATCCTTAGCGATGATTTTTGGTAGTTTCTTGTTTGCTCAAGATAAAAACCAAAATCAGAATCAGAATCAATATCAAAACATGAACTACGAGACCATCAAAGAAACGTTAACTCCTCAGCAACAAACAATGTTACAGGAAGAACGCCAATTGATGATCCAAAACCGCAATAGGTTGAGAACTTCTTTAACAGAAGAGCAAATGGCAATTTTACGAGATCCAGCACTTACCAGGGAGCAAATAAGAGAAAGATTAAGAGCTTCTTTTACCGATGAACAACAACAATTAGTATTGCAACAACAAACACGTTTACGTTTGATGAGACAAGAATTTCAAAACACCCTTACCGAAGGGCAAAGAAATATGCTACAGGAGCGTATCCAACAAAGAGTGCGTAATTCAGGTGAGCAAGGTGAATTAAGAACCGGTAACCGTTCGAACAGCAACGGACAACGCAACCAAAATACCGGTAAAGGCAAAGGGAAAGGAAACTAAACTGGCACAAATTATGAACACTACTGGTAAAAACTTAGTAGTAAGATTAAGGGTCATAGGGTTGCTGCTTTTTATAGTAGCAACCTCGCTCTTTACACAAGCGCAGGTGCCTCGCACCGATGATGAAATTGATATACTACTAGATGAACTTTTTTTTAGCGAAGACCAGTTAATTGATGAGATTCTGGCTTCCATAAACCGCTCAGAGTTTATATACGCAAGCTTAACCTTTAATAGTAACACCTATTTTTCTGGAAGAGATTCCGGTATTGATCAATATAACTTTTATCCACAAGTCTCCTATTATCACCCATCGGGAGTTAGTGTCAGCCTTTCGGGCCTGTACTACGAAAAATTCGATCCTAATTGGGATTTTACAAGTATATCACTTGGATATAGCCGAGGTCTGAATAAAAAAGAAACATTTTATTTTACTACTGGTTATACACGATATTTCTATAATGATGGTTCGGATATTTTTACCAATGGAATCGATCTGGGCTTAACTTTACAAAACAAGAACAGAACTTTTGGTTCTACACTATCTTCAACCTATTTGTTTGGCAGTGATAATGCATTTCAGTTAATCTCGAGTACCTATGGGAAAATAACCTTATACAAGGAAAAAACATTTTCAATAAAATTCAGGCCAAAACTAAATTTTCTCATTGCCTCACAAACCATCGCATTAGAAGAATTGAACAACCAAACCGAAGAGACAGAATTTGTGAATTATGATGTTTTCGAACTGTTGAATACACAACTAAGCTTCCCCCTTACTTTGGTGAGTAAATCCTTTAATTTGGATGTGGGATATACTATAAACCTGCCATCTGCTGTTGCCACGGAATCAAACCTTAATAGCAATGGCTTCTTTACTGTTTCTTTAGGCTATTTAATTGATCTCCGAAAACAAAATAAATAACATTTATAAATAAGCAGAAACTGAGTCAATAGAATTTAAAAAATATTGAACAAAATTTATTCGAACGAAACAAGATATAAGATTGACTAAAAAACTTGCACCCGATCTTTATGCTTTTTGATGAATGGAATAATTACGCCATTTTTCAAGTGCTTGTTGCATATCATCCGGGAGTTCTGAATCAAATTGCAACCACTTTTTAGTAACAGGGTGCTCAAAACCTAAGGTTTTAGCATGTAAGGCTTGTCTTGGTAGTATCTTAAAACAATTTTCAACAAATTGCCTATACTTTGTAAATGTTGTACCCTTTAAAATAATATTCCCACCATATCGCTCATCATTGAATAAGGTATGACCGATATGTTTGAAATGCGCACGTATTTGATGTGTTCTACCTGTTTCCAATTTACATTCAACTAAGGTTACGTAGCTAAATCTCTCGAGAACCTTGTAATGGGTAACAGCGTGTTTACCAAAATCGCCATCAGGGAATACATCCATTTGCAAGCGATTTTTCAAACTTCTACCTATATTACCTTCTATAGTACCTTCATCTTCATCCATATTCCCCCAAACAAGTGCATGGTATACCCTGTCCGTCTTACGGTCATAAAATTGCTTTGCTAAATTCGCCATGGCAAACTCAGTTTTAGCTACGACCAATAACCCGCTCGTATCTTTGTCAATTCTATGCACCAACCCAGGTCTTTCATTAGAATTTTTCGGCAGATTTTCAAAATGATAAATGAGGCCATTCACGAGGGTTCCGCTATAATTTCCATGCCCGGGATGCACTACCATACCTGCTGGTTTATTAACAACTATTACGCTATCATCTTCATAAAAAATATTTAACGGAATATCTTCGGCCACCAATAAATTTTCATGGGGAGGATGCGCCAATACAACGCGCACAATATCTTTTGGTTTAACCTTATAGTTAGACTTTACTTCGATATCATTCACCAGAACATTACCGGCTTTAATTGCCTGTTGAATTTTATTACGGGTAGCATTCTCTATAAAATTCATTAAGAATTTATCGACCCTTAGGGGTTCCTGGCCTTCGCCGGCAGTAAATTTAAAATGCTCGTATAAATCGTCTTGGTCGTTACCTATTGCATCATCAGACATTATTCTGAAAGAATTTCATTACTTGTCTTCTCTTCACCTTTACCGTCACCTAATACCAAATCGATTTTCGAATTTTTTGGGATCATATCTCCGGGGTGAAGTTCTCTTGAACCAAATTTCATTTTACGAACAACATCTTTTCCCAAATCTGGTATATAATGATACTCCCCTATTCTAAAACCAATGGAGGTCAAATGTGTTTCTACTTGTCGTTTTGTTTTATTCAATATATCCGGGATCGCTATTTTACCATAACCAGACGGGTTTAATGTTAGATATATCTTTCTATCCTTCTTTACGTAATCTCCAGCATCCGGATCCTGGTCGATGATCGATCTTGCCGGATAATCGGGATTAAAACTGGCAGAGTCTATAACCTCAAACGATAAATTCAGATTTTCTAAGGTTCTTTGAGTATCATCAATAGACATCTTTGCAAGATCGGGCACCAGTATCTTTTCGTCATGCCTGGTACTATAATTTAAAAATGCGTTGAGTAAAAAGATGCCAACAATAATCATTACTACCATTAAGATGATCGTTCTGATAAATATTTTACTTTTTAAATAAGATATAAGTTGCATGTATATTCCAATATTACTTAATAGCCTTTGACAGCTTCGGATGTTGCAAACTTACATAAAAAAGTAGGTGAAACAATATATCCCTACTTGATTTTTTAATTTATAAACTACGGCAAAACTTAATTATATTTGATAAATTTGTTTGACTTCAAGAAATATTTAGTGTAGATAGATGAAAAAGAATATTGCCATTATAATGGGAGGTTACTCCTCTGAGTTCGAAATTTCCCTTAAAAGTGGAGAAGTAGTATATCAACATCTAAATAGAGATATTTATTCCCCTTACCGAGTACACATCTTAAAGGAAAAATGGGTAGTGTTAGATAAAAATAATAACGAATACCCTATTAATAAACATGATTTCTCTGCAGATATCAACGGCAATAAATTGAAATTTGATTGTGTTTTTAATGCCATTCACGGGCATCCCGGTGAAAATGGTGTAATGATGGCATATTTCGAGCTATTAGGTATCAAGCATACCTCTGCCCCGTTTTATCAAATGGCACTTACTTTTAATAAGCGAGATACATTAAGTGTCCTAAGGTCGTATGGTATTAAAACAGCAATTTCGGTTTATTTAGATAAAGGTGATGATATTCATGTCGATCAGATTATATCAAAAGTGGGTTTGCCTTGTTTTGTAAAACCAAATGGTGCCGGTTCCAGTTTTGGTATTTCTAAAGTGATGCGAAAGGAAGATTTACTATCGGCCATTAACAAAGCATACAAAGAAGATAAAGAAATTTTAATTGAGTCATTTCTAGACGGAACAGAAGTTTCTATTGGAGTGATCGAATTTGAAAATCGCGTTAAAGTATTACCAGCCACAGAAATCGTTTCAGAAAATGAATTTTTTGATTATGAAGCCAAATATTTAGGAAAATCACAAGAGATAACACCGGCGAGAATATCAAAGATCCAACAGGAAAACCTAAACACAGTTGCGAGAAATGTTTATAAACTATTACATTTGAAAGGATTTTCGAGGGCTGAATATATTTTTATTGGCGATGAACCCTATTTTATTGAAGTGAATACGGTACCAGGGTTAACCAATGAAAGTTTGCTTCCGCAACAGGCGAAAGCCGCAGGAATTACCTTGGAAAAACTCTTTGGAAACGCCATTGAGCAAGGTATAAAACAATAATTATGAGACGAGCTGTATTTCCAGGATCATTTGATCCGTTAACATTAGGGCATTATGATATCATAAAGCGTGGCGTACCTTTATTTGACGAAATTATTATCGCTGTGGGTATCAATGCCGATAAAAAGTATATGTTTAGTCTTAAAGAACGCAAACAATTTATAGAGCAAGCCTTTAAGGATGAACCTAAAGTCAAATTGGCGACCTATAAAGGAATGACTGTTGATTTTTGTAAAAAAGTAGATGCCGATTTTATACTTAGGGGGTTAAGAAATCCTGCTGACTTTGAATTTGAAAAGGCCATAGCACATACCAATAGAAAATTATCTAAAATAGAAACTGTATTTCTCTTAACAGCCGCCAACACGTCTCATATATCTTCTTCTATAGTTCGTGATGTCATTCGAAATAAAGGAAATTATAAAATATTAGTACCAGATAGTGTTCGAATTAAATAGATCAGGATTTAGGTAAAAACACTTCTGCCATCATACATCTGGCACTGCCACCACCGCAGGTTTCTATGGTGTCTAAAGAACTTGAAATAATTTCACCATGTTTCTCAATGGACTTAATTTGATTTTTAGAAAGAGATTCAAGGGCAGCCAGGCTCATTATAACAAACTTTTTACCTTTATTGTTAGCTACCTGTAACATGTTACCTGCAAAATTACCAAGTTGTTCTTCGGTGATATCGATGACTTCCTTACCATCGGCCTTTAAATGTTTTACGACGTTTTTTCGTTCACTTTTATCATCTATACTGTTCAAACAAATTACAGAGAATTTTTCCCCTAAACACATCATTACATTGGTATGATAAATAGCCAATCGTTCTCCATTGACGGACTGATTAGCATGAAAAATTACAGGCTCATAATCGAAATCTTCGCAAAATTCAATGAGCAGTTCTTCATTTGCTCTTGGAGATAATGCACAATAGGCTTTACTATGTTGCCTGTCTAATATTAAACTACCTGTACCTTCTAGAAAAACATTTTCAATTTCTGCAGACGTATAATCTATGATATTATGAATTATAAACCCTTCTTTTTCTAACAGATCTAGAACGCGTTCATCACGCTCCAGACGTCTATTTTCCGCAAACATGGGATATAATACCACATCACCATTTTCGTGAAAAGAGATCCAGTTATTAGGAAAAATAGAATCAGGGGTGTCAGGGTTTTTTGTGTCCTGAAAAACAATTACCTGAATACCTTCCGAACGTAATTTCCTTACAAATTCATCGAACTCCTTTAAAGCTCTGGATTGAACGGCCTCGGGACTAACATCCTCTAAATCCATTTGGTAATAATTATTAACAGCCGTTTGTTCATTCATCCTGAAGTTTACAGGACGAACCATCAATATAGTATCGGTAATTTGTCGCATTTAAATAATAAGGTTTTTCTTATACCAAAATTACCATAAAAATATGTGAATTAATCAACTTATAATTATAGAAATTATATTTCAAATCTTACACCGCCAAAAACGTTAAACCCCGGGGCTGGCTCATAGAATCTGCCGCCAAAAGCATTGATTCTAACATTGTCATTGTACTTAGTGTTAAACATATTGTTTATTCCTATGAAAGGTGAAATTATAGCATGATTTGTCTTTATTTTATAACCTATATTTAAATTAACAACACTATAATTATCATCACTTACAGAATTACTATCATTTGTATATAATTCACCTACATATCGGGACTGTAAACTCGCGGTAAGTCCCGATTTATTGAGATAATCAAAAGAAATTGTTGCTAAATGCCTTGGAATTCCGGGAAGCATATTATCGTTAAAATTTCCAGAAGAAGTCTCATAATCATCATAAATAAAATCTGAATAGGTATAACTGGCCTTCAATTTCATGTTTCTTATCAAAGCTTGAGAATAAAAGAATTCAATTCCACTCCTTTTTGTGCTGCCAGCATTTCTGAAAAACGTTCTATCGGGAAAATCTTCTAATTCGTATGGTACTAGATCATTATCGGTTTTGATATGAAATATTGCTATTTCGGCCGACATGCTTTCATTCTTAATTTTATATCCTAATTCTATATTGCTTGCCTTTTGGGGATTTAATGCTAAATTAAAACCACCTTCTCCGGATGGATTGGCTGAGAGTTCGCTTAATGCCGGTGTTTCAAAACTGGTTGAAAAATTCGCGAATAAATGATGTTGATGGTTAAGTGAATAATTTATACCAATACTTGGATTGAATGAATGTAAAGAAATATCATCACTACCATCACCATCGGTAAGAAATTTGTCTTTCGCTTTTAAATGGTTAAGGTCATAACGAATACCTCCGCTTAAAAGAAAATCTCCGGATGAAAAATGATCAACAATAAAAAACCCAAGTGATGAGAATGACTCCTTCTGATTGAAAGATCTTTCTCCCTTGATCCCTTCTAAATTATTAAAGCGCAATCTATTATCCTGTTGTATCGCCAGATCATAACCAATTTGGACTTTATTTGTGCTGTTAGCAATATGATGTCTAAATGTCAAACTACTGCCATTTCCTGCATAGTTACGCTCAAGATCAACTATTCCACCATCTTCAAACGGCAACAACCCATAAAAATCCCTGAATGAATAAAAACTATATGAATTCAATAGTATTCGATGTATTTGATGAGTAAAATTGGCGCCAATTTTAAATTGACGTATACTTTCTTGGGTACTATAGTCAATATTACGCTGCCTTGCCTGTCTTCTATCCTCATTTACTTCTTCGAGATTCAATCCACCAGCATCCTCTGCCAATGGGCTATCTGTATAATTCACTAATATATTTAATTCAGAAGATGGCGTAAACCGATGTTTTAATTTAAAATTAAAATTGTAATTCTCGAAACCACTTTGTATCCGATATCCGTCTGTGGTTATCCTATTCCCATGAAAAATATAATTAGTACGTTTTCCTTTTAATCCAACTGCAAATTGATATTGTTGCATATTATAAGTTCCAAAGGTAAATCCGGCTTTTATAAAATTTTCACTAAAATCGTCAATCGTACTTATGCTAATAACACCTCCGGAAGCATTGCCATAAAGTGAAGATGAAGGTCCTCTTATAATTTCTAAACTTTTGATGATCGATAAATTTAAATTATCTATTTGACCTTGTCCATCAGGGGTTGTTTCAGGTATGCCATCTACTAAAATTTTTATCCCTCTAATACCGAAAGCTGCTCGCGCACCAAAACCACGTATAGAAACCCTAAGGTCTTGAGAATAGTTATTTGCATTTAAAGCAAATAGCCCCGGTATGCCTGATAAATATTCATTAAATGAAAGTTGTTGATAGATATCTTGTTTTTGTTCGAATTCAATTTTTGAAATAGAAAAAGGCAGCTTTTCTATGCTTTCTGAAATGCGAGAAACCTTTAAGGTAACAGGTTCTAAGGTTATCGGGCTGAGGCTGTCTTTTTGAGCAAAAATATTATTAATTGAACTTATTAATAAAAGGTATAAAATATTCTTAATCATAAAATGGAAGTATTCTTTCATAGTGACTTAAGCGATACAATATAAAAAATTTAATCATCCCTTTGAAAGGTTGAACTGTAAAAGAATATTATTCAAATTTTAAAATTTACTTCGGTAAAAAATAATACCCTTTCGGACAATAATTTCACAGTTTCGTCCTAGGACGGTTGTTTATTAAAATTTTTCTCGATTACTTCATAAAACAATTATT
This sequence comes from uncultured Aureibaculum sp., assembly GCA_965369125.1. GTDB lineage: Bacteria > Bacteroidota > Bacteroidia > Flavobacteriales > Flavobacteriaceae > Aureibaculum. The sequence continues at coordinate 122,303 of CBDUPN010000001.1, forward strand.
AAAATCAATTAATTTATGAAAACCAACTCTTATTACTATTTACTCTTGGGTCTTCTAAGTGTTTTTATGTTTAGCAATTGTACTGGCAAAGATCAAACCGCTAGTTATGACGACAAAGCAATCGCCGATGAAGAACAGGTTTCAGACTGGCTGGCTTATGGAAGAACCCATAATGAAAGACGATTTAGTCCTGCCCAAGATATTAATACCAATAATGTAGCCAGTTTAAAGGTAGACTGGTTTATGGACTTACCTTATGATGTCGGGTTGGTCTCTACCCCTTTGGTGGTTGACGGCGTAATCTATTTTACAGGAACTATGAATATTGTGAGGGCTGTAAATGCTGTTACTGGTGAATTATTATGGACATTTGACCCCGAAGTAGCCAAGGAAGTTCAAGGTAAAAAGAAAATTGGCTGGTTGCACAATCGTGGAATATCATTTTATGAAGGAAAAATCTTTGCAGCGACCTGGGATGGCCGACTTATTGCTCTTGATGCAAAAACCGGTAACAAAATATGGTCGGTAAGAACATTTGACATGGAAAGGTCCCTTTATATAACAGGAGCTCCAAAAGCTTTTAAGGGAAAGGTCTTAATTGGAAACGGAGGTACTGAAAATGGTCCAACAAGAGGATGGGTTACAGCCTATGATGCCGATACTGGAAAAGAAGCCTGGAAATTTTATATAGTTCCCGGTAACCCGGCGGACGGATTTGAGAATGAGGCAATGGAAATGGCAGCCAAAACATGGACGGGAGAATGGTGGAAACATGGTGGTGGTGGTAATACCTGGCATGGCCTTACCTATGATGCTGAACTAGATGTACTATATATTGGCACCGGAAATGGATCTCCCTGGAATCGAAAAATAAGAAGTCCCGGTGGAGGGGATAATCTTTTCCTATGTTCAATCGTTGCGCTTAAACCAGATACCGGAGAATACCTTTGGCATTATCAGACAACCCCGGGGGAAAGTTGGGATTATAATTCTAATATGGATATTGTCTTAACCGATTTAAACATAGACGGCAAAAATATAAAAGCGCTTTTACATGCACCAAAAAATGGATTCTTTTATGTTATAGACCGCGAAACAGGTAAACTGGTTTCTGCCGAGCCTTTTGCCGAAACCTCATGGGCTTCACATATCGATATGGCAACCGGTAGGCCTGTAGAAATTGAAGGAGCAAGATATGAGAATGAACCTGCCTATATAACCCCTGGACCTTGGGGTGCCCATAGTTGGCATGCGATGTCTTTTAACCCAAATACCGGATTGGCCTATATTCCGGTAATTCATCAAGCTTTTAACTATTCAGACGAAGGTATTGATCTTGCCAGTTGGCGATCTGTCGAATTCGATGGAGGAACAGGTGTTGGTCTTTTAGGCCCTGACAAAGAACCTAGAGAATACCCGGCATCATTATTAGCATGGGACCCTGTGAAGCAAGAAAAGGTATGGTCTATACCTCAAAACCATTCTCATAATGCCGGCACTTTAACAACAGCGGGCAATCTATTATTCCAAGGAAGACCTGATGGTAAATTCCTGGCCTATAATGCCACTTCTGGGGAAATCCTTTGGACCTTTGATGTAGGGCTGGGAATTGCAGCTCCTCCTATAACTTATAAGATAGATGGTAAACAGTATATCTCCCTTTTGGTAGGATGGGGTGGCGGTTATGCCGGCCTCGGTTCCAATAAGGCAGCTGAGCTTGGATGGGCATATGGAGCACAAACGAGAAGGTTAATTACCTTTTCTTTAGAAGGAACAGCAGATATGCCAAAATTAGCACCACGTTTGATACCTATACCTATAGATTACCCTAATTTTACCATTGACGATGACTTAGCATCCGAAGGTGCCAATGTGTATGGCCGATGCAGTGCCTGCCATGGTGGAGGTTTAATTAGTGGAGGAATGGCCCCAGACCTTAGAGCCTCTCCAATTCCAATGGATAAGCAGTTGTTTACAGATGTAGTCAAGAATGGTGCAAGGGTGGCAATGGGTATGCCTTCACATCCCGATCTTAATGATGAAAATTTAGAGGCCCTGCGCCATTATATCCGCCGAACTTCGAGATCTGCTTTACAAAATGACGATAAACAACAAAATAAAAAGTATGATGCAAATTAATAAAACGAGAAGTAAGATATAACCATATTGATTTTAGTTTCTATTTAAGAATTCAACAATTATATAAAGCCCTTTAAAAATAAAGGGCTTTTTTTTCATGAATAATTATAATCAATCTCTTATCAAAGGCATGGTTGAACAACGCAATAGTCCTCCTTGCTTGCCAATTTCGGCATAAGGCACCCTTTCAACGGTAATTCCCTGATCTTCAAACCACTTATTTAATCTGGTAAAATTAATTTCAGAAATTACCACATTAGGAGAAATTGAGAAAATGTTGCTTTTCATATTATACATTTCGTCTTTATTGATCTGGAATACATTTTCCTCACCAAAATAATTCAACAACCACTCATACTCTTCTTTTATTAAAAAGCCATTTTTATGCAAGATGGCTTTGTTATTGCCAACGGGTTGGAAACAACAATCCAAATGAAGGGCATTATTGCGCGGATCTGTATTTGATTTTCTCAATTCGAAAGACTTTATTTTTTTATGCGGAAAGAATTCCTTAATGGCCTCAACAGCTTCATTATTTGTTCTGGCTGTGATGTATTGCGCATAATCGGCGCCTGTATAGGTACCTATAAAAATATATTCGTTGTGTGGAATAACATCACCCCCTTCTATATGGGCCTCTTTAGGCAATCTAACAATCTTTGCTGGATCTATCTGATCTATTACGTATCTGATTGCTTCAATCTCCTTTTCCCTTTCCGGTAAAATATTACAATCAATAATATAATCGTCAATTACCAAGGCAATATCTCGTGCAAAAATTTGATTATAATTTACGATTACTTTCGGACGAAATACCTGTACACCATATTTCTTGAAAACCTTGCAAACGGCATCCATTTCCCTAATCATATCCTCCTCCTTCGGGTAAGTTCCCGCTAAGAGATGTTCACGTGATTTTGGATCGTATGCCTCTTCGACAGTTGGATTAGGCCCAATACTTTCTGCCGTTCCAAGGATAACGGCTCTTAACCTGGAAGTCTCATTTTGAATATTTAATTGTAGCATATAAATTCCAATAAAAAAGCTTCATAAAACAGACAATTCATGAAGCTTAATTTTTAATAATGTTACTTATCTTTTATCTATTGTTTTGAATGGCCTTTGGGTCTCACCTATATAAATTTGACGTGGACGACCAATAGGTTCTTTATTCATCCTCATTTCCTTCCATTGTGCAATCCAACCGGGAAGTCTTCCCAATGCAAACATAACTGTAAACATTTCGGTAGGAAATCCTAAAGCCTTATAAATAATTCCAGAATAAAAATCGACATTTGGATAAAGTTTGCGATCAACAAAATACTTTTCTTCCAATGCTTGTTTCTCAAGACCTTTGGCTATGGTAAGTACAGGATCATCTATTCCCAGATCATCTAATAATTCGTCGGCAGATTTTTTAATGATCTTTGCTCTAGGATCGAAATTCTTATAAACTCTATGCCCAAATCCCATTAAACGGAATGGGTCATTTTTGTCCTTGGCCTTTTCCATATATTTCGCCGTATCTCCATCATCAGCCATTATCGCCTCTAACATTTCAACAACCGCTTGATTAGCGCCACCATGTAATGGTCCCCATAGTGCAGATATGCCCGAAGATAAGGAGGCAAATAATCCGGCATGTGATGAACCTACAATCCTAACAGTACTGGTCGAACAATTTTGTTCATGGTCAGCATGAAGAATTAATAATTTATCCAAGGCATCAACCACAACTGGATTCATTATATATTTTTCATTAGGCTTTTTAAACATCATCTTTAAGATATTCTCAACATAGCCTAAAGAACTATCGCTATACCTTAATGGCAGACCTTGATATTTTCGCATTGTCCAAGCCACCAACACAGGAAATTTTCCCATGATCTTCACAATGGCTTTGTACATAGCCTCTTCTGAATCAACATTTACGGAGGATGGATTAAAAGAAGTTAATGCGCTTGTTAAGGAAGCAAGTACGCCCATTGGGTGTGCTGCCTTCGGAAATGCGTCTAATATCTTTTTGAGTTCTTCATCAACTATAGACTGTTTTTTAATATCATTTTCAAATTTTTCTAAAGTCTCAGCATCAGGTAATTCACCAAAAATTAGTAAGTAAGCAACTTCCAAAAAATCGGCTTTTTCGGCCAATTCTTCAATGGAATAGCCCCTGTAACGTAGGATACCTTTCTCTCCATCTAAAAAAGTAATGGCACTCTCACATGATCCTGTATTTTTATATCCGGGGTCAAGGGTTATTATTCCACCTGTATCACTCCTTAATGATTTTATATCTATACCTATTTCACTTTCAGTACCTTTAACTATTGGCAATTCATAGGAAGATCCATTAACTATAAGTGTTGCTTTATCTGACATTTTATAATTGAATTTAATTATTATTTGAAAGTACGCTAAATTACAAAATTTCAATTAGAAAATAATTATCAAAAGATTTCTATTAAAATGAAAAAAAACGACTCCCACAAAAGTGGGAATCGCTTATTTAAATAATTATTAAAGTGTAAATTATTATAAAGAAGAAACGCTTTCTTTTTTATTTTTTTTAGCCATGGCTTCTAACATATCTGTGGTTATGGATTTAGGTCTTTCTAAAGGATAGCCCAAGGCGCGATCCCATACAATATTTGACAACACACCAATAGATCTGCCAATGGCAAATAGCACTGTATAGAAATCATATTGTGTAACACCATAATGCCATTGAAGAACCCCTGATTGGGCATCTACATTGGGCCACGGATTCTTAGCCTTACCCTGTTCCCTTAAAATATCTGGCACAACTTTATACAATGCATCTACATATTTAAACAATTCATCATCCTTCATATGCTTGAGGCAGAACTCTCTTTGTACGGTATATCTCGGATCTGTTTTTCTCAAAACCGCATGGCCATAACCAGGTATAACCTGACCGTTATTCAAGGTCTCCCAAACGTAATTTTTCATTTCTTCTTCTGTTGGGATCTTACCACCCATTTGTTCTCTAAGGCCTTGTAACCAGCGAAGCACTTCTTGATTTGCCAAACCGTGCAAAGGACCTGCCAAACCATTAGTCATTGCAGAAATTGCGTAATACACATCAGATAATGAACTAGCCACTAAATGACCTGTATGGGCACTAACATTACCACTTTCATGGTCGGCATGAATAATGAAATACATACGGGCAACATCATCATATGGTTTATCTTTTCCCATCATATAGGCAAAATTGGCACCGAGATCTAAAGAAGCGTCTGGATAACGGTGACCTTTTTCGGGATGATAAAGTTTATTGTAAATATAGGCCCCTATTAAAGGCATTTTTGCTAATAAATTCGTTGCGTCCTCATAGGTAGCATCCCAGTAGTCCATTTTATTCAAGCCACGTTCATACATCAAATTAAAATGGGATTCTCGTTGTAAGCTCATTACGGCAGCCGACAAAATAGCCATAGGATGACTTTCACTGGGAAAAGAATCAATAACATCCCAAACATAGCGGGGTATCACTCTCCTATTCCTTAAATTTGTCATCAGCTCCTCAACTTCCTTTTCTGTGGGCATTTCGCCTGTTAATAATAAATGATACAATCCTTCAACATAAGGCATTTCAGCATCCTTGGCTTTAGGTAATTTTTCCAAAACTTCCGGTAAGGTGAACCCCCTATATCGTATTCCTTCATTAGGGTCTAAATAAGAAATGTCTGTAACTAAACTTTTAATACCCCTCATACCACCTATTATTTGGGAAACAGTTACTTTATCAATAACTACATCGCCATACTCTTTCAAAAGTTTTTCAGTGCGTGGTCTATGTTCTAGAATTTTTTCGTATAACTTATCTTTTAACGTGATCATAATAATAAACTTTAATTAATAATGCATTTGCCGTAACTTCTCAAAGTTAGTATCAAAAGAGAATTATTAATATGATATTTATCATTTAAATTACCTGTGTAACATAAATTACCATAAATTATAAAAGAGGCCAATTATAACTTTAAAAAATAAAAAGCCGGATTTTCAAAATCCGGCTTTTATCTATTGATTATTATAATGCTATTGTTAGATATTAAATGCTTTTTTCTGTGGATAATAGGCTGTTTCTCCCAATTCTTCTTCAATACGAAGTAATTGGTTATACTTTGCCATCCTATCTGATCTTGAAGCCGATCCTGTCTTTATCTGACCCGTATTCAAAGCTACGGCCAAGTCGGCAATTGTATTATCTTCAGTTTCACCTGAACGATGACTCATCACAGATGTATAGCTTGCATTTTTTGCCATATTAACAGCAGCAATGGTTTCTGTTAAAGTTCCTATCTGATTAACCTTTATCAATATTGAATTAGCAATGCCATTTTCAATGCCACGTGATAATCTTTCAACATTTGTTACAAATAGATCATCACCAACCAGTTGGACTTTTTTACCAATTTTTTCTGTTAGTAATTTCCAGCCTTCCCAGTCATTCTCATCCATCCCGTCTTCAATAGAAATTATAGGATATTTTGCAGATAACTCTGCTAAATATTGTGCTTGTTCTGCTGATGTTCTTATGGCACCTTTATCCCCTTCAAATTTGGTATAGTCATATTTTCCGTCTACATAAAATTCTGCCGCCGCACAGTCTAAAGCGATCATTATCTGGTCTCCCATTTTATAACCTGCTTTTTCAACCGCTATTGCTATTGTTTCAAGTGCATCCTCCGTACCATCCAAAGTAGGGGCAAATCCTCCTTCATCACCAACTGCGGTACTCAAACCACGGTCGTGTAAAACTTTTTTAAGGTTGTGAAAAATTTCTGTTCCCATTTGCAATGCTTGGCTAAAATTAGCAGCCTTTACCGGCATTATCATAAACTCCTGAAAAGCGATCGGTGCATCTGAATGCGATCCGCCATTAATGATATTCATCATAGGAACCGGTAATGTCTTGGCTGAGACACCACCTACATAACGATATAATGGCATTCCCAACTCATTTGCCGCAGCTTTTGCCACTGAAAGTGAAACACCTAAAATGGCATTAGCTCCAAGTTTGGATTTATTTGGTGTGCCATCTAACTCTATCATAATTTTATCGATCAATTCTTGCTCAAAAACCGACATGCCTATTAATTCTTCTGCAATTTTGGTATTGACATTCTTAACAGCATTCAATACCCCCTTACCTAAAAAGTCCTTACCGCCATCTCTTAATTCTACGGCTTCATGTTCGCCGGTCGATGCGCCAGAAGGAACAGCAGCTCTTCCCAACACTCCATTTTCAGTAATCACATCAACTTCAACGGTTGGATTTCCTCTTGAATCGAATATTTGACGTGCATGTATGCTAACTATAATACTCATAATATTTTTGTATATCTATTGGTTAATTTAAACGTGTAAATTTAAGAAATTGTCACGGTTGTCGCTACTTTATTTAACAAATTGTACGACAACGTTTTCGCCTGTTACGACAAGAAAATTTAATTCTTGATCATGTCAAAAAACTGATCAAATAAATATTCTGCATCATGCGGTCCGGGACTAGCTTCTGGATGATATTGCACTGAAAAGCATTTTTTATTCTTTATCCTGATGCCCGCCACTGTATCATCATTTAAATGCATATGCGTTATTTCAATATCAGGATGCGCCTCGGTTTCATCTTTTTTAATAGCAAATCCATGGTTTTGAGAAGTTATTTCACCTTTACCTGTAATTAGGTTTTTAACAGGATGATTTATACCTCTATGCCCGTGATGCATTTTATAAGTTGAAATTCCGTTAGCCAAAGCAATAACCTGATGCCCCAAACAAATACCGAATAGCGGTAAATTATTCTCGACGATCTTTTTAGCAACTAACTGTGCTTCTACCAATGGTTTGGGGTCACCCGGTCCATTAGATAAAAAATAACCATCCGGATTCCATGCTTTCATCTCTTCGAAGGTGGCATTATATGGGAATACCTTAATATAAGCATCTCTTTTCGAAAGGTTAAGTAATATATTTCTTTTGATACCTATATCTAATGCGGCTATTTTATAGGCAGCATCTTTATTACCAAAAAAATAAGGCTTATTGGTAGATACCCTACTTGCCAATTCGAGTCCTTCCATTTTAGGAACCATAGAAAGCTGTTCTTTAAGAGATTCCATATTTTCTATCTCAGTAGAAATTATGGCATTCATCGCCCCATTTTCGCGTATATATGATACAAGGGCTCTCGTATCCACATCAGAGATTGCCACTAAATTATGTTTTATAAACCAGTCTTTTAAAGAACCATCGGCACCTGGGCGCGTAAAATCAAAACTAAAATTTCTGCAAATTAATCCAGATATTTTTATTCCTTCAGATTCAATTTCGTCATTTTTCACGCCATAATTACCAATATGTGCATTTGTGGCAACCATAAGCTGACCATAGTAAGAAGGGTCTGTAAAAATCTCTTGATAACCTGTCATGCCGGTATTAAAACAAATTTCACCGGTGGCCGTACCTTCTATCCCTATTGATTTTCCAATGAATATTGTTCCGTCTGCTAATAAGATTATGGCTTTTTTTCGTGGTAGGTATTTCATTTACTTTGGGTTAGAAATTCTTTATTCTGTTTCTAAATATGCGTAAAAATAATATAAAAAAAAGGATAATCCATTTCGACTTATCCTTATTTGTTTACTTTTTATTGACAATTAATCTTATGATAATTATAAGAGTGAATTATAATAATCAAAAATCTTTTTAAGATCATCATCTGTTTTTATTGACAATTTATTATTAGAAATAAACTTATTTACTTTTTGTGATCTATCACCAAATAATTTAAGAATATTTTTCTTTTTTAAAGCAAACTCTGTTAATTTATCATTTTTATTTAAAAAATAACTTTCTTTTAAAATGAGATAATCCGGTTCTTTCTGCTGTGTTAGACCGTTAGTAATTCCGGTTCTGATCTCTTTTTGGTATCTTTTTAATAATTCAAAATCATTACTATTTGCGATTACTTCATAAAAATTAAATGCACCATCTTTTTGATTCATGAATTTCTTAAAAACCCTATTATTGATTATTGCCTTTTCTATATAGGATGGTTTAAATATAAAAACAGAATCTGTAGTTGTTTTGGTTAAAAAGTAATCAGAATATGCATTATAATTCAGCCCTTGGATCTTATAAACTTTATTATCTGTGGTGAATATTTCTCCATAAATCTTCCAATTATCAAATAGATAAGGGGAACCTTCTACTTTAGTAGATGAAGAACTACTAACGACATCACGTGATATCCCTCTTATCTCTATAAACTTAGAATCGCGACTAACTCCGGCTCCGAAGTTATATTGATCTTGAGAATACCCCATTATAGAACAAAACATTGCTATTAAATACATTATTTTTCTCATAATTACTTTGTTTAGAATTCTCAATAACAAAGATAAAAAAAGGATAAACTTATTTAGTTTATCCTTCATGTATAATTTTACTTTGTTTTCAGATCAACTTTTACCTTACATTAGGGATTCATAATAATTAAAAATCTTTCTAAGATCAATATCTTCTTTAATTGATAGTTTATTATCCGAAATATACTTTTTTACGGTTTGAGATTTATTTCCAAATAATTTCAGGATGTTTTTCTTTTTTATAGATAATTCTGTCAAGTTCCCATTTTTATTCAAATAATAATCTTCTTTAAGTATAAAATAATCACTTTCTTTCTCCATTGTCAACCTATTTGTTATACCTATTCGAAGTACCTTTTGATTTCTTTTTAGGATCTCTGTGTCATCATTGGCCGCAATGACTTCATAATAATTAAATAAGGCCGTTTCCTGATTTAAATATTTTTTAAATCTTCGGTTGTTAATAGTAACTTCCTTTAAATAGTTAGGTTTGAACATGAAAACAGAATCCTGAGATATTTTTGCCACAAACAAATCTGATTTTGTATCGTAATTTAAATTTACGATCTTAAATTTTTGATCATCTAGTGTGGTAACAACAGAAATATTGTTCCAATCATCAAATAAATAGGGTGTGCCTTTTACTTTTGAAATAGTTTTAGACCCACCTATTTTCAAATATGTTCCTGAGTTGTAACTAGTTATGCTCGCCGAACTGTTATTAATATCTGCTCCAGTCAAAAAATTTGACTGGCTAAATCCCGACAGCGCGCTAATTAAAATAATAAATTGAATAAATTTTTTCATTGCTAATTTAATATAATACAAAAAGGATATTCCTGAACAGAATATCCTTTAATTAATATGCTTCTTATTATACACGTTTACTCTTCCTCGTCTTTTGCCTTTGCTTCTTTCACAGGAACCGGAGGAACAACAACATTATCACTTTTCTTTTTACCGCCTCTTCTTCGCGTTGATTTTTTCTTCTTAGCGTTAGGATTGTAAAGCTCATTATAATCAACCAACTCTACCATAGCCATATCAGCGTTATCACCTAGTCTGTTACCTAGTTTAATAATTCTTACATAACCACCTGGCCTATCGGCCACTTTAGTAGCTACTTCCCTAAACAGCTCAGTAACGGCATATTTATCTCTTAGGTAACTAAACACAATTCTTCTGTTGTGTGTTGAATCAGTTTTAGATTTTGTAATCAACGGTTCAACAAATTGCCTAACGGCTTTCGCCTTGGCCAATGTTGTGTTGATACGCTTATGTTCTATTAAAGAGCAAGCCATATTCGCCAACATCGCCTTTCTATGGGCTGTTTTACGTCCCAAATGATTAAATTTCTTTCCGTGTCTCATCTCTATATATGCTTATTCTTTATCTAACTTGTATTTGCTTAAATCCATCCCGAAGGTTAATCCTTTATTATTCACTAACTCATCCAATTCAGTTAATGATTTTTTACCAAAGTTTCTGAATTTCATTAAGTCATTTTTATTAAAAGATACCAAATCACCTAAGGTATCTACTTCTGCCGCTTTTAAACAATTCAAAGCCCTAACAGAAAGATCCATATCGATCAATCTTGTTTTTAATAATTGACGCATATGTAATGATTCTTCATCATATGATTCAGTTTGGGCAATTTCATCAGCTTCAAGGGTTATTCTTTCATCCGAGAATAACATAAAGTGATGAATTAATATTTTAGCAGCTTCTGTTAATGCGTCTTTAGGATTAATTGATCCATCAGTACTGATATCAAAAATTAATTTTTCGTAATCGGTTTTTTGTTCAACACGAAAGTTCTCTACCGCATATTTCACATTTTTAATTGGTGTAAAAATAGCATCCGTAAAGATCGTTCCTAGTGGTGCATTAGATTTCTTATTCTCTTCAGATAAAACAAATCCTCTTCCCTTTTCAATGGTAATTTCAAAATCAAGTTTAACCGATTTTTCCATATTACAAATAACAAGATCAGGATTCAATACCTGAAATCCTGAAATGTAATTTTGAAAATCTCCTGCCGTTAATTGCTCTTTTCCGCTAATCGAAATTGAAACCGTTTCATTGTCTGTATCTTCTATTTGTTGTTTGAAGCATACTTGTTTTAAATTCAAAACAATTTCTGTAACATCTTCGACAACACCTTTGATCGTTGAAAATTCATGCTCAACTCCTTCTATTCTTAAGGATGTAATTGCATATCCTTCCAATGATGATAGGAGAACTCTACGTAATGCATTACCTATTGTTAAACCATAACCTGGTTCTAAAGGTCTGAATTCAAATCTACCTTCAAAATCGGTAGATTCTATCATTATTACTTTATCTGGTTTTTGAAAATTTAATATTGCCATAAGTTTAACTAATGTCTTAGATTATTTAGAGTACAACTCTACAATAAATTGTTCGTTAATATTTTCTGGAATTTGTATTCTTTCTGGAACCGTAACAAAGGTACCTTGTTTGGTATCATTATTCCAATTTAACCACTCATAAACTGCACTGTTATTAGCTAAAGCATCTTCAATTGCAATTAATGATTTAGATTTTTCTCTAACGGCAACCACATCACCAGGTTTTAAAGAATATGAAGGAATGTTAACGATATTTCCGTTAACTGTTATGTGCCTATGTGAAACCAGCTGACGTGCACCTCTTCTTGAAGAAGAAACCCCTAGTCTATATACTACATTATCTAGACGAGATTCACACAATTGTAATAAGATTTCACCTGTAATACCCTTACTTCTAGAGGCCCTTTCGAATAAATTTCTAAACTGACGTTCTAAAATACCATAGGTATATTTTGCTTTTTGCTTCTCCATTAACTGGACTGCATATTCAGACTTTTTACCTCGGCGTCTGTTATTACCGTGTTGCCCCGGAGGGTAATTTCTTTTTTCGAAAGATTTGTCATCTCCGAAAATTGCCTCGCCAAATTTACGAGCAATTTTAGTTTTTGGACCTGTATATCTTGCCATCTTTTATTGATTAGTGAAAGGGATTATGAATTAAGGCTTATCCTTCGATAATCTAATATTCCTTTCTATTAAAAATTTAATTATACTCTTCTGCGTTTCGGAGGACGACAACCATTATGTGGTAAAGGCGTAACATCTACAATTTCTGTTACTTCAATACCTGCATTGTGAATTGTTCTAATGGCAGATTCTCTACCATTACCCGGACCTTTTACATAAACTTTAACTTTTCTAAGGCCTGCTTCATGTGCTACTTTAGCACAGTCTTCTGCAGCTGTTTGAGCTGCATATGGTGTATTCTTCTTTGAACCTCTAAAACCTTGTTTTCCAGCTGATGACCATGAGATCACATCACCTTTTTTATTAGTTAAAGATATTATGATATTATTAAAAGAAGCTGTAATATGAGCTTCTCCAATAGCATCAACAACTACTTTACGTTTCTTTGAACTTGTTTTCGCCATATTCTTTAGTATTTAGATTTTAGTACTTAGCAGTGAGATAAATAGATCTTAAATTAAAGATCGGGGTATCTAACATCTAGATACTAATTACTAACTTCTACTTAATTATTATTTAGTTGCTTTCTTTTTGTTAGCAACAGTTTTTCTTTTACCTTTTCTTGTTCTAGAATTATTCTTAGTTCTTTGACCTCTTAATGGCAATCCTGATCTATGACGGATTCCTCTATAACAGCCAATATCCATTAAACGTTTTATGTTTAATTGGGTTTCAGAACGCAGTTCACCCTCTATGGTATAAGAACCAACTTGTTCTCTAATTCTGTTTATTTCATCATCTGTCCAGTCTTGTACTTTCGTACTTTCTTCAACTTTCGCATTCGCTAAAACTTCTTTGGCTCTATTTCTACCAATACCGTAGATATAAGTTAATGAAATAACACCTCTCTTATTTTTTGGTATATCTATACCTGCTATTCTTGCCATAATTATCCTTGTCTTTGTTTAAATCTAGGATTCTTTTTGTTGATTACATATAATCGGCCTTTTCTACGTACAATTTTGCAGTCGGCACTTCTTTTCTTTACTGATGCTCTAACTTTCATCGTTATATTTTTAGTATCTGTAAGTTATACGAGCCTTTGACAAATCATAAGGACTCATTTCTAATTTAACTTTATCTCCCGGTAATAATTTTATATAATGCATCCGCATTTTACCAGAAATATGTGCGGTAACAATATGGCCATTTTCTAGCTCAACGCGAAACATAGCGTTAGATAATGCTTCGCTAATTGTTCCATCTTGTTCTATTGCTTGTTGTTTTGCCATAATTAAGCTACTGATTTTCTTTTTGTTCCTGTTTTCATTAATCCATCATAATGACGATTCAATAAATGGGAATTTATTTGTTGTATTGTATCTATTGCAACTCCAACCATGATCAACAAAGATGTACCACCATAAAACATGGCCCACCCAGGCTGTACCCCCGCCTGTACAACCAAAGCCGGTAAGATGGCTAAGATCGCTAAGAATATTGATCCCGGTAAGGTTATCCTTGATAACACAGTATCTAAATAATCTGCTGTTTCTTTACCCGGTCTAATTCCCGGTAAAAATCCACCACTCCTTTTCAAATCGTCTGCCATTTTGTTCGTAGGAATTGTAATAGCCGTATAGAAATAGCTAAATATTATGATCAATACAGCGAACAAAATATTATACCATAAACCAAACATGTTGGTAAAGGCAATTCCGATTGCTTTGATAGTTCCGTTCTCACTACTTGCTAATAACCCAGGTACAAACATCAATGCTTGGGCAAAGATTATTGGCATTACACCCGATGAATTTAGTTTTAATGGAATATACTGTCTGGCTCCTGCTACATCTTTAATATTACCCGCCACTGTTCTTCTAGCATATTGAACTGCAATTCTTCTTACAGCAGTAACCAATAAAACAGAAGCTAGAATTACTACTAACCAAATAATGACTTCTATTAAGATCATCAAAGCACCACCGTTCGATTGTGTTACTCTTGAAGTAAACTCTTGCATAAATGTTGATGGTAATGTGGCTATAATACCGATCATGATCAACAATGAAATACCATTACCAATACCCTTATCTGTTATTTTTTCACCTAACCACATGGCAAATATTGTACCTGTAGTTAATAATAATATAGAGGAGAACCAGAATAATGGGCCGTTACCCAACAAAAATGCACTTGCTGGAATACCTAAACTTGGTAAGCTACCAATATAAGCTGGTGCTTGAATAATTAATATACCTACAGTTAACCATCTTGTTATCTGGTTTATTTTTTTTCGACCGCTTTCTCCTTCTTTTTGAAGTTTTTGCAAATACGGAACCGCAATTCCCATTAACTGAACTACAATTGAGGCAGAAATATAAGGCATGATACCCAGTGCCATAACCGATGCTCTTGCAAAAGCCCCACCTGTAAAAGCATTTAACAAACCTAATAAATTATTATCGCTCGTTGTACTTTGAAGATTTGATAATTGTGTTGGATCTATTCCTGGTAAAGGTACTTGTGCCGCTAAACGATACACCACCATCAAACCAAGGGTGAGTATGATCTTATTTCTAAGGTCCTCAATTTTCCAAATATCTTGTATGGTATTTATAAATTTTTTCATTTACCTTTTATGGTCTTTATAATGTGACGGCTTTACCACCAGCTTTTTCAATAGCATCTTTAGCCGTTGCCGTAAATTTATGAACTGTAATATCTAATTTAGCTTTTAGTTCACCTCTACCTAATATTTTAATCAGGTCGTTTTTTCTGGCCAAGCGATTTTCAACAAGAACATCCATTGTTACGGTATCTTTTATTCTACCGTTATCTACCATTTCTTGTAACTTATCTAAATTTATACCCACATATTCTTTACGATTAATATTCGTAAACCCAAATTTAGGAACACGTCTTTGTAAGGGCATTTGACCACCTTCAAATCCTATTTTCTTAGAATATCCTGAACGAGATTTTGCTCCTTTATGACCTCTTGTAGCAGTACCTCCTTTACCGGATCCTTGACCTCTACCTATTCTTTTACCTTGATTTTTAACCGAACCTTCTGCAGGTTTTAAGTTATTTAATTCCATAACTTTATCTTATTTTACTTCTTCAACAGAAAGTAAGTGTTTAACTTTATTAACCATTCCTAGTATTTCTGGTGTAGCATTATGCTCCACCACCTGATTCAATTTACGCAAACCAAGAGCTTCCAACGTTCTTTTTTGATTCTGAGGACGTCTTATTTTACTTTTTACTTGTTTAACTCTAATTTTTTTCATCCTTATTCCTCTTTTAGCCGTTAAATACTTTTTGTAAAGAAATTCCTCTTTGTTTAGCAACGGTATTGGCATCTCGCATTTGTAACAGCGCATCGAAAGTAGCTTTTACCACATTATGTGAATTAGAAGATCCCTGTGATTTTGACAATACGTCATGTACCCCAACTGATTCTAATACCGCACGTACGGCTCCACCTGCAATAACTCCTGTACCATGAGAGGCTGGTTTTAAAAACACCTTGGCACCACCATATTTACCTTTTTGTTCGTGAGGTATTGTTTGGTTGATTATAGGTATCCTAACCAGGTTTTTCTTAGCGTCTTCGATGGCTTTGGCAATTGCTGAAGCAACATCCTTAGATTTTCCAAGACCATGACCTACAACTCCATTTTCATTACCAACAACAACAATTGCAGAAAAACCAAAGGTTCTACCACCCTTCGTTACTTTAGTAACTCTTTGTACTCCAACCAAATGATCTTTTAACTCTAAGCCGCTTGGTTTTACTCGTTCAACGTTTCCGTATTTTTGATACATAATCTTATTAAAATTTTAATCCAGCTTCTCTTGCTCCGTCAGCCAGTGCTTTTACTCTACCGTGATATAAATAACCATTTCTGTCAAAGGCTATATTTTCTATTCCTGCCTTTGCAGCCTTTTCGGCTAAAGCCTTGCCAACTAAAGCAGCTATTTCAATTTTAGTTCCTTTAGAAGCAATACCTTTTTCTCTTGATGAAACTGAAACCAACGTTGTTCCAGTAATATCATCGATTAATTGAGCATCGATTTCCTTGTTGCTTCTAAATACTGATAGCCTAGGCTTTTGAGCATTCCCAGAAACAATTTTTCTAATTCTTTGCTTTATTCTATGTCTTCTTTCAAGCTTTGATAATGCCATAACACTTACTTATTATGCAGATTTACCTGCTTTTCTTCTTAATTCTTCTCCTACAAACTTAATTCCTTTACCTTTATATGGCTCCGGTTTACGGAATGAACGAATCTTTGCCGCAACTTGACCTACCAACTGTTTATCAAAAGAGGTAAGTTTAATGATAGGGTTTTTACCTTTTTCGGAAATGGTTTCTACTTTAACTTCAGGCGCGATGTCCAAAACGATGTTATGAGAGAAACCTAGAGCCAAATCTAATTTTTGTCCTTGATTACTTGCTCTGTATCCAACTCCTACCAATTCCAATTCCTTAGTCCACCCTTTCGAAACTCCTTCCATCATATTAAACATAAGGGATCTGTAAAGACCATGTTTAGCCTTATCGTCCTTACTATCAGAAGGTCGAGTAACCATAATATTTCCGTCTTCAACTTTTATAGTGACGTTAGAATACTCCTGGGTTAACTCTCCAATCTTTCCTTTTACCGTAACAACATTGTCTTTAACATCAACGGTTACGCCTTCTGGAATTACTACTGGGTTATTTCCTATTCTTGACATTTCTTATTCTTTATTAATAAACGTAACATAAAACTTCACCACCAACGTTTTCTTGACGCGCTTTTTTGTTAGTCATCACCCCGCGAGAGGTTGAAACTATCGCAATTCCAAGTCCGTTTAAAACTCTTGGCATTTCAGAAGCATTCACATACTTACGTAAACCTGGTTTACTAACTCTTTGTAATTTTTTAATAGTAGGCTGCTTTGTTTCTCTATCATACTTCAAAGCAATCTTAATATTATCTTGAACTTTATTCTCCTCAAACTTATAACTTAAGATATAACCTTGTTCAAACAAAATCTTGGTCATTTCTTTTTTTAAGTTAGAAGCTGGTATTTCAACAACTCTAAGTCCTGCATTCGCTGCATTTCTTATTCTTGTTAGATAATCTGCTATAGGATCTGAATACATATATATTAATTTGCGGTTTTGGTTTTTAACAACTAGTTAAACCTGAAACCCATTTATAATTTTACCAACTTGCTTTTTTAACACCTGGTATTAAACCTTGATTCGCCATTTCCCTAAATGTAACCCGACATAAACCAAACTGGCGCATATAACCTTTTGGCCGGCCTGTTAATTTACAACGGTTATGCATACGAATAGGTGATGCATTTTTAGGTAACTTTTGTAATGCTTCGTAGTCGCCAGCTTCTTTTAAAGCCTTTCTCTTTTCTGCATATTTAGCTACAGTTTTTGCTCGTTTTACCTCACGGGCTTTCATTGATTCTTTAGCCATCTTTTAATTCTTTTTAAATGGTAAACCTAATTCGTTTAATAGTGATTTTGCCTCCTTGTCGGTATTGGCCGAAGTTACAAAAGTGATATCCATACCACTAATTTTGTTAATCTTGTCAATATCGATCTCAGGGAAAATAATTTGCTCTGTAATACCCAGGTTATAATTACCTCTGCCATCAAAACCATTTGGTTTTACACCTCTAAAGTCTCTAACCCTTGGCAATGACGCTGTAACTAATCTGTCTAAAAATTCGTACATCTTATTTCCTCGTAAAGTCACTTTAGCACCAATAGGCATTCCTTTACGCAACTTAAAAGATGCAACATCCTTTTTAGATATGGTAGATATTGCTTTTTGACCAGTAATTTTAGTTAACTCGTCAACTGCATATTCTATGAGTTTTTTATCTGTAACAGCAGCGCCTACTCCTTTACTTATTACAATTTTTTGCAATTTAGGAACCTGCATTACATTCTTATAACCGAATTCTTCAGTTAATGCGGCTTTTATTCTGCCGGTATATTCTTCTTTAAGTCTTGGTACGTATGCCATCACTAAATAATTTCTTTAGATTTTTTCGAAAACCTAACTTTTTTATCCCCTTCAATTCTAAATCCAACTCTGGTAGTATCACCTTTTTCCACTAACATTAAGTTAGAGATATGTATAGGTGCTTCAAATTTTGAAATTCCACCTTGTGGATTTTGAGCGCTAGGTTTGGTATGCTTAGATACCATATTAATTCCTTCTACTATTGCTTTACTCTTATCTCTAAGAATTTTAACTACTTTTCCTTCCTGACCTTTATCATCTCCAGCCATTACCTTTACTGTATCGCCAGTTTTAATTTTGAACTTTGTCATAATTTCTTTACTATTAAAGCACTTCTGGTGCTAATGATACAATTTTCATGAATTGTTTTTCACGAAGTTCTCTAGCCACAGGACCAAATACACGTGTACCACGCATCTCTTCAGTTGGATTTAATAATACACATGCATTATCATCAAATCTTATATAAGAACCATCTTTACGGCGTACTTCTTTCTTAGTACGAACTACAACAGCTCTAGAAACTTGTCCTTTTTTTACTTGGCCATTAGGTGTAGCATCTTTTACAGATACTACAATTTTATCACCTAAAGAAGCATAACGCCTTTTAGTTCCGCCAAGCACGCGAATAACAAGAACTTCTTTAGCTCCTGTATTATCTGCCACCTTTAATCTTGATTCTTGTTGTAACATAATTATTTAGCTCTTTCTAAGATTTCTACTAATCTCCAACGTTTGGTTCTACTTAATGGACGTGTCTCCATAATTTTAACCGTGTCACCAATATTGCAATCGTTCTTTTCGTCGTGTGCAACGTATTTTTTCGTTTTCAAAACGAACTTACCGTACATAGGGTGTTTTGCTCTTGTAACCTCATTTACTACGATAGATTTCTCCATCTTGTTACTAGATACTATTCCTATTCTTTCTTTTCTAAGATTTCTTTTTTCCATCTTGTAATACGAATACAATTATTGTAATTCTCTTTTAGTTAATTCTGTAGCAAGTCTGGCAACAGTCCTTCTCATGTCTCTCAATTGAATTGGATTTTCTAAAGGAGATATAGAATGGGCCATTTTAAGATCTGTATGATTCTTTTTTAACGCTATTATTTTTTCCTGTAATTCTGCTACAGTTAATTCTTTAATCTCTGATTGTTTCATTATCTATATTATTAAGCGTTATCGTAATCAGGTGCTATAACAAATTTTGTTTTAACCGGTAACTTTTGAGCTGCAAGTCGCAATGCTTCTCTGGCAACTTCAATTGGTACACCACCTATCTCGAATAAAATTCTACCAGGTTTTACAACAGCCACAAAATATTCTGGGGCTCCTTTACCTTTACCCATCCGAACCTCTAATGGCTTTTTCGTAATAGGCTTATCCGGAAATATTTTAATCCAAATACTCCCTTGTCTTTTCATATAACGAGTTGCAGCGATCCGCGCTGCTTCAATTTGTCGTGAAGTAAGTAAGTTTTGATCTAAAGATTTTATTCCAAATACTCCATTAGAAAGCCTGTGACCTCTTCCTGAGATCCCGGTCATATTACCTTTACCTTTCTGTACTTTACGATATTTTACTCTCTTCGGTTGTAACATTATCTAAATTTTAAAAACTTATTTTCTTCTTTGAGGTTTTCTTGGTCCGCCTTTACCTGGTTTTCCACCTTGTTTTTTCGACAAACCAACTAATGGTGATAATTCTCTCTTACCATAAACCTCACCTTTCATAATCCATACTTTCACACCTATTCTTCCATAGGTAGTATGTGACTCAACAAGTGCATAATCAATATCAGCTCTAAATGTTGAAAGCGGAATTCTACCCTCTTTATATGATTCAGAACGCGCCATTTCAGCACCGTTCAGTCGGCCAGAAATTTGCACTTTAATACCTTCTGCATTCATTCTTATCGATGCTGCAATTGCCATTTTAATAGCGCGTCGGTAAGAAATTCTATTTTCAATTTGACGTGCAATACTTGAAGCAACTAAAAAGGCATCTAATTCT
This sequence comes from uncultured Aureibaculum sp., assembly GCA_965369125.1. GTDB lineage: Bacteria > Bacteroidota > Bacteroidia > Flavobacteriales > Flavobacteriaceae > Aureibaculum. The sequence goes on from CBDUPN010000001.1 coordinate 142,904, forward strand.
GGTCTCTTAATTTCGAAAATATTAATCTGTACTTCTTTCCCCGTAATTTTTTTAAGCTCTTCCTTTAATTTGTCAACCTCTTGACCACCTTTTCCAATAATGATTCCAGGACGGGCAGTCGTAATGGTAATGGTGACTATTTTAAGGGTGCGCTCAATAATTACTCTAGACACACTCGCTTTGGCCAACCTCGTGTGAATATATTTTCTTATTTTATCGTCTTCAGCAATTTTATCGCCATAGTTTCTTCCACCATACCAGTTAGATTCCCATCCTCTGATAATTCCTAAACGATTTCCTATTGGATTAGTCTTTTGTCCCATACTATTTACGAATTGCTTTCATTATTTTTTGAACCTAATACCATAGTCACATGATTAGATCTTTTTCTAATTCTATGAGCACGTCCTTGTGGTGCAGGTCTTAATCTTTTTAACATTGTTGCACTATCAACATAAATTTCCTTAACGAACAAACCTGCATCTTCAATATTAGCATCTTCATTCTTAGCTTGCCAGTTGGCAATAGCTGATAAGGTTAACTTCTCCAAACTACGTGCTGCTTCTTTTGAACTGAATTTTAAAATAGCCAAGGCTTTTTCAACTTCAACTCCTCTAATTAAATCAGCAACTAAGCGCATTTTTCTTGGCGATGTAGGACAGCCATTTAATTTGGCAAAAAACTTGTTTTTGCGTTCCTCTTTAAGCTGCTGTGCTCTTACTTTTTTTCGAACTCCCATGATTTCCTACTTATTTTTTTCCTTTATTTTTCGCACCTGCATGTCCTCTAAAAGAACGTGTTGGTGAAAATTCTCCCAATTTATGACCTACCATGTTTTCGGTGATATATACAGGAACAAATTGACGGCCATTATGAACACCAATCGTTTGTCCTACAAAATCCGGAGTTATCATAGATGACCTTGACCAAGTCTTAATGACACTTTTCTTACCAGATTCAATATTAGTCTGTACTTTCTTTTCCAATTTATGGAAAACATAAGGTCCTTTTTTTAATGAACGAGCCATACTTCTTTAATTATTTTTTTCTACGTTCTAAAATATACTTATTACTTGCTTTCGATTTAGAACGCGTTTTAAATCCTTTTGCAGGAATTCCGTTTCTAGATCTTGGATGACCCCCTGAAGCTTTACCTTCACCACCACCCATTGGATGATCTACAGGGTTCATAACCACAGGTCTTGTTCGTGGTCTTCTACCTTTCCATCTGCTTCTTCCTGCTTTACCAGAAACTAATAACTGATGATCAGAATTTGAAACAACCCCGATAGTCGCCTTACATGTAACCAAAATCATTCTGGTTTCACCTGATGGCATTTTTACTGTGGCATATTTCCCTTCTCTAGCCATTAATTGTGCAAATGAACCTGCACTTCTAGCCATCACAGCACCTTGACCTGGATGTAATTCAATACAAGAAATAACAGTACCTAATGGTATATCACTCAAAGGCATTGAGTTACCAATTTCAGGTGCAACTTTTTCTCCGGATATGATCGTTTGACCAACTTTTAAACCTCCAAGAGCAACGATATATCGTTTCTCACCATCAGCATAATTCAATAAGGCAATAAACGCTGTTCGGTTTGGATCGTATTCGATTGTTTTAACAGTTGCAGGAACACCATCTTTATCTCTCTTAAAGTCAATAATACGGTATCGTTTTTTATGACCACCACCTAAATAGCGCATTGTCATTTTACCTGTGCTGTTTCTTCCCCCAGATCTCTTTTTAGAAGCTAATAAACTTTTTTCAGGTTTATCAGTAGTAACAACGTCAAAGTCATTTACAACTCTAAATCGCTGACCGGGTGTTATTGGTTTTAATTTTCTTAATGACATCTTTTTTTGTCTTAGATATTGCTATAAAAATCAATGTTATCTCCTTCTGCTAACTCTACAATTGCTTTTTTGAAAGCTCCTGTTTTACCAGTAACTACTCCTTTTTTCGTAAACTTAGTTTTACGTTTTACAGGGTAATTCATGGTTCTAACTTTATTCACAGAAACTCCATAAGCCTTTTCAATAGCTTCCTTTATCTCAATCTTGTTAGCTTTCATATCGACTACAAAACCGTATCGATTATACAACTCACTATGGTCAGTTGCTTTTTCTGTAATAATTGGTTTTACTAAAATACTCATGACTATTACTTGCTAAGATTTGATTCAATTTCTTCTAAATACGCTTCAGAAATAACAATTTTATTTGCATTTAAAACGTTGTAAGTATTTAATTTTGAAGTACTTATAACGTCAGCGCCTTTTAAATTACGTGATGACAAATATACATTTTTATTTGACGGCTCCAACACAAATAAAGATTTTTTGTTTTCCAGCTCTAAAGCCTTTAAAACATTGGTAAAATTCTTTGTTTTCGGAGCATCAAAATTAAAATTCTCAACCACCACAATATTATCCTCTTTTGCCTTTAATGACAATGCAGAAAGACGTGCTAATTTTTTTAAATTTTTATTTAATTTAAAGCCGTAATTTCTCGGTCTAGGGCCAAAAATTCTTCCACCACCTCTAAATACACCTGATTTAATACTTCCTGCACGGGCAGTTCCGGTTCCTTTTTGTTTCTTGATTTTTCTCGTACTACCTACAATTTCTGCTCTTTCTTTAGCTTTATGAGTTCCTTGTCTTTGATTTGCCAAGAATTGTTTCACATCTAAATAAACCGCATGCTTATTCGGCTCTATCGCAAAAATAGCATCTGAAAGTTCAACTTTTCTCCCAGTATTTTTCCCGTTGATATCTACTACTGCTACTTTCATTATTTCTCAATGATTATATAAGAATTCTTATGGCCTGGTACTGCACCTTTTACTACTAAAAGATTCTTTTCAGGTACTACTTTAAGCACTCTTAAGTTTTGAACTTTCACATTTTCTCCACCCATTCTTCCGGCCATCTTCATGCCTTTAAAAACACGAGCAGGATAAGAGGCAGCTCCAATAGAGCCAGGAGCTCTTAATCGGTTATGCTGACCATGAGTTGCTTGACCAACACCTGCAAAACCATGTCTTTTTACAACGCCTTGAAATCCTTTCCCTTTGGATGTACCTAATACATCAACAAACTCACCTTCTTCAAACTGATCTACAGTTATAAGATCACCTAATTTGTAATCTTTTTTAAATCCTTGGAATTCAACAACACGTTTTTTAGCAGAAGTTCCAGCTTTTTTAAAGTGTCCATTCAACGCTTTATTAGACTGTTTTTCTGATTTGTCATCGAAACCAAGTTGTAACGCTTCATACCCGTCAACCTCTTTGGTTCTGACTTGGGTAACTACACAAGGACCTGCTTCAATGACGGTACATGGAATATTTTTTCCATTGTCGTCAAAAATACTGGTCATTCCTATTTTTCTTCCTATTAACCCAGACATTCTTATTTATTTATTATTAATCTTTTTTTTATTTAAAAAAACAGGGTTAAAATACTTCAACCCTGATGTATTTTTACCGCTTTTCCCTCGTCAATCGCTCAGGACATGTTATCGAAAGAATACCCTTTCGATTTTAATTTCATTATACTTTGATCTCTACCTCAACGCCACTTGGCAACTCCAATTTCATCAAAGCATCAATAGTTTTCGATGAAGAACTATAAATATCCAATAGCCTTTTATAAGAGCTTAATTGAAATTGTTCTCTTGATTTCTTATTTACATGCGGAGAGCGCAATACAGTAAATATTTTTTTATGTGTAGGTAAAGGAATTGGTCCGTTAATAACTGCACCAGTACTTTTTACCGTTTTTACGATTTTCTCAGCAGATTTATCTACTAAATTATGATCGTAAGATTTTAATTTTATTCTAATTTTTTGACTCATCTTTACTTATTTAGTAAATTAACCTTGTACATTTTTAATAACCTCATCGGCAATACTAGAAGGGGTTTCTGCATAATGAGAAAACTCCATAGTCGATGTAGCTCTACCAGAAGACAATGTTCTTAACGAAGTTACATATCCAAACATTTCAGATAACGGCACTTCGGCCTTCACAACTTTAGCTCCAGCTCTATCAGACATATTATATACATGACCTCTTCGGCGGTTTAAATCACCAACGATATCACCCATATTCTCTTCGGGAGTCAATACTTCCATTTTCATAATTGGCTCCATCAATACTGCTTTTGCAGCTTTTGCAGCCGCCTTGTAACCGATCTTTGCCGCGAGTTCAAAAGATAAAGAGTCAGAATCCACCGGGTGGAATGACCCATCCTTTAATGTAATCTTCATACTATCCATTTCGAATCCGGCCAATGGACCATTTTGCATGGCTATTTTAAATCCTTTTTCTATAGCAGGAATATATTCTTTAGGAACATTACCTCCTTTAATTAAATTTACAAATTCAAGACCTTGCTTTCCTTCTTCTGCAGGCTCCATGGTAAATACGATATCGGCAAACTTACCACGTCCACCAGATTGTTTTTTATAAATTTCTCTGTGATCGGCAGCTTGTGTAATCGCTTCTTTGTACTCAACTTGGGGTTGACCTTGGTTTACTTCAACCTTAAATTCACGTCTCAACCTGTCTACAATAATATCCAAGTGAAGTTCTCCCATCCCAGATATAATTGTTTGGCCTGATGCCTCATCTGTCTTTACTGTAAATGTCGGATCCTCTTCTGCCAATTTCGACAGCGCCATTCCTAACTTATCTACATCAGCCTTCGTTTTCGGTTCAACAGCAATACCAATTACCGGATCGGGAAAATCCATGCTCTCTAAAACAATTGGATGTTTCTCATCAGACAATGTATCTCCAGTCTTAATATCTTTAAATCCTACTGCGGCACCAATATCTCCGGCTTCAATAAAATCAATAGCATTTTGTTTATTGGAATGCATTTGATAGATCCTTGAAATTCGCTCTTTTTTTCCAGAACGATTGTTCAATACATAGGATCCGGCATCTAAACGGCCAGAATAAACTCTAAAGAATGCCAAACGACCTACAAAGGGGTCGGTAGCGATTTTAAAAGCCAAGGCAGCAAAAGGTTCTGTCACATTTGGCTTGCGGGCAATTTCGGCACCTGTGTCAGGATGCGTTCCTATAATAGCTTCCTTGTCTAAAGGAGAAGGTAAATATCTACAAACGGCATCTAACAAGAACTGAACGCCTTTATTTTTAAAAGCAGAACCACAGATCATTGGTATGATCGACATATCCATAACGGCAGCCCTTAATGCAGCATGCACTTCGTCTTCTGTAATAGAATCTTCATCTTCCATGAATTTCTCCAAAAGATTTTCGTCATAACCAGCAACTTCCTCTATAAGTAAAGCTCTATATTTACGAGTTTCTTCTTTCATGTCTTCCGGAATATCGACTACATCAAAAGTAGCTCCCAGGGTTTCTTCATGCCAGATTACTGCTCTGTTCTTAACTAAATTTATGATACCTCTAAAGTCGCCTTCATCACCTATAGGTAATACAATAGGCACAGCATTCGAACCTAACATCTCTTTTACTTGTTGACAAACGGCCAAAAAATTCGACCCTTGACGGTCCATTTTATTGACAAATCCCATTCTTGGAACCTTATAATTGTCTGCCAATCTCCAGTTAGTTTCTGATTGAGGCTCTACGCCATCTACCGCTGAAAATAGAAAAACCAATCCGTCAAGCACTCTTAACGATCGGTTAACCTCTACGGTAAAATCAACGTGACCGGGGGTATCTATGATATTAAAATGGTATCCATGAGCATCTGCTGTTGGCGCACCATTTTCGGTAGGAAACTGCCAAGTACATGTTGTAGCAGCAGAAGTAATGGTAATACCACGTTCTTGCTCTTGCTCCATCCAATCCATTGTCGCAGCGCCATCATGCACTTCTCCAATTTTATGACTTACACCTGTATAATATAATATACGCTCTGTTGTTGTAGTTTTACCTGCATCAATATGAGCCGCAATTCCAATATTCCTTGTATATTTTAAATCTCTTTGTGCCATGCTAATTCTTAAAATCTAAAGTGTGAAAATGCTTTATTTGCTTCTGCCATTTTATGGACATCAGTTTTTTTCTTAAAAGCAGCTCCTTCTTCTTTAGCAGCGGCAATTACTTCGCCAGCTAAACGTTGAGCCATTGACTTCTCATTACGTTTTCTAGCATATAAAATCAACCACTTTATTGCCATTGAGACCTTTCTGTCAGGTCTAATTTGCATTGGAATTTGAAAAGTTGCTCCTCCTACCCTTCTGCTACGCACCTCAACATGAGGCATCACATTAGATAAGGCATCTTTCCATAATTCTAGTGCTGTTTTTTCTTCGTTTTGGTTTCTTTCCTCTACGATGTCCATCGCATCATAGAATACTTTAAAAGCTACAGATTTTTTACCATCGTGCATTAAGTTATTTACAAACCTTGTAACTAACTGATCGTTAAATTTCGGATCCGGTAAAAGAAATCTTTTTTTTGCGCTTCTTTTTCTCATTTCTCTTTACATTAAAGTGTTTAAATTACTTCTTAGGTCGTTTAGTGCCGTATTTTGAACGGCGCTGAGTTCTACCTTCAACTCCTGCGGTATCTAAGGCACCACGAACAACGTGATACTTCACCCCAGGCAAATCTTTTACTCTTCCTCCTCTAACTAATACTATCGAGTGCTCTTGCAGGTTATGTCCTTCTCCAGGGATGTAAGCATTTACTTCATTACCATTGGTTAACCTTACCCTGGCTACTTTACGCATAGCAGAATTTGGTTTCTTTGGTGTTGTAGTGTAAACACGTGTACATACGCCTCTTCTCTGTGGACAAGATGTCAATGCAGCCGATTTATTCTTCTTAGTTATTTGGGTTCTTCCCTTGCGTACTAATTGCTGTATAGTTGGCATATTAATTAATTATTATCTATTTTTTTGTAAACCTCTATTTTTAAGAGTGTGCAAATGTATAAATAATTTCCGTTTATTCAAATAGGTATTGACTAATTTTTATCCCCAATTAAAAAATAGAGGGAAAGCGCATTTTTTTAATAAGTATTTCTGCTATTTTTGAAAAGTTTTGAAAAGCATATTTACACCATATATATATATAGCATTTTTTTTATTGAATGTCGGATCTGCGATTGGTCAAAAATTGGTATTAAAAATATCTTCAAAGGATAGCCTAAATACTGTTTTTGTTAATTCCGTAAAATTTCAAAAAATTCATAATACAGAATCTACTTTATTCCAAACTATCGACTCTGTTAAAAATCAAATCGAACAAAAGGGTTTTATAAATGCCGCCTTGGATACTATTGTTAAAATAGATTCAATATATAATGTTTATTTTTCTTTGGGTAATATAAGCAACATTGTTAAAATATTTTATAATAATAAAGATATTAGTGAAGCGCAATTAAAAAGAATGCATTCATCTACGACCGATCAATATTTCATTGTGGAGTCAAAGAAACTATCCCGCAGTCTCGATCAAATTGTAGGAATATTTGAAAAGCAAGGAAATGCTTTTACCCAGGTTTATTTAAAGGATATCCGTATACATCGTGATACCATTGAAGCGTTTTTACATATAAAAGAAGCTAAACCTCGAAAAATCGATAAAGTAATAATTAACGGATATACAGATTTTCCACCAGCCTATCTGAAACATTATTTAAAACTAAAGAATAACACATTGTTTAGCAGCAGCAAATTAGAAAGGATATCGGCCAATGTAAAGAATCTAACCTATGTAAGAGAAATAAAACCTCCCGAAGTATTATTTACACCTGATTCTACCATGGTGTATTTATATCTAAAAAAGAAAGAGTCGAATAAATTCGATGGATTAATAGGGTTTTCTTCCAAAGAAACTGGCGGCGGCATTCAGTTTAACGGATATTTAGACCTATCATTAAATAATGTATTTAACAGGGGTGAATCTATAGCCTTTTATTGGAAGAACAACGGTAATGAACGACAGGTTTTTAATTTAAATACTTCGGTGCCCTATATTTTTAATTCTCGACTCTCACCTAAGGCAGAACTCAATATTTACAAACAAGATTCATCGTTCATTAATACAAATTTCAGATTTAATTTACCATATGCATTGAACGAAAGGAACAGCTTGGGTATATCCTTTCAATCTTTATCATCTTCAGATCTCCTAACAAACAATACCAATACAGCCATTTCTAATTTCAGCAACCTATTTTATGGACTTAATTATGAATATCAAATTCTAAGTGAGCACGCTATTTTCCCCTCGAGATTTCATATGTTCAGTGAAATTCTCAGAGGGAATAGAAAAACAGAAGGGAATCATACAACTCAAACTAAATTATATCTGAGAACCCATTATTTATGGAGTTTAAATTATAGGAATCATATATTCGTTCAGAACGCAAGCAGCACCTTGCTATCTGATGATTTGCTTTTAAATAACGAATTGTTTCGAATTGGAGGGTCTAATAGCATGCGGGGCTTTAACGAGGAAAGTATATTAACGTCGACGTATAGTTATTTCAATCTAGAATACCGGATCCTTACGAATAACACTTCCTATTTGTATTCAATAACCGATGCTGGCTATATTGAAAATAATGTCATTGATAAAGCCTCAAAACTTTATGCCATTGGTGTTGGATATGCTTTTACCACGAAATTTGGATTCTTAGATCTCAGCTATGCATTTGGTGGCATCTCGAATGAACCTTTTAATCTAGATAATTCTCGATTTCATTTAAAAATTATCAGTTTTTTTTAATCTATCTATTGTTAAATTAATTGATATTGCAAAATATAGATAAAAAACATGTTCTATACTTATATTTTTAACATTTTATTTATTTATAACATATTATATGTAGCATTTTAATAAAAATAATTTAATAAATCTTTAAATTAACACCTAATTCTTGTTTTATTAACATTTTATTTAGATTTTTGTTTCTTATAATTCAAATAAAGATAACATGAAAACAAAGTTACATGGATTTTTAACGCTATTATTGGCGTTTTTGGTGCAATTAACCTTTGCACAAGAAAAAACTATCACGGGTACGGTTACTGATGAATCAGGACCATTACCAGGTGTGAGTATATTGATTAAAGGTACCACAACCGGTGCCGAAACCGATTTTGACGGTAATTACACCATTCAAGCAAATACAGGTGATGTTCTTGTATTTAGTTTTATTGGAATGTCAACTCAAGAAAGAGTGGTTGGTGCTGCTAACACAATTAATGTTGTATTGGTTGCCGATAATATTCTTGAAGAGGTTGTAGTTACAGGGTATGCTTCTGTAAGAAAAACGGAGGTAACCGGTTCTACGGTGCAACTTAAATCAGAAGAATTTGATATGGTGCCTGTGGCGTCAGTAGATCAAGCACTTCAAGGAAAAGTTGCCGGATTACAATTTAGTGGTAATTCTGGTACACCTGGTTCTACAACTAATATTAGAATTAGGGGTAGAAGTTCTATTACAGCAGGTAATGAACCTTTATATGTGATTGACGGTGTTCCTATGGTTAACACAAATACTTCTGCAACTACATCAGGTTCATCATTATCTCCACTAGCCAGTATAAACAGTAATAATATAGAAAGTATAACTGTTTTAAAGGATGCATCTGCAACTGCTGCTTATGGTGCCAGAGGTGCCAACGGGGTAATTGTTATTACCACCAAAAGTGGACGTTCAGGAAAAACGACTTTTAACTTTAGTTCATCTTATGGTTTTGCCAATGATGCTACTAAGGGGCCAGATCCTTTAACAGGTGCCGAAAGGGAGGAACTTTTTTATGAAGCCCTTTTTAATACTTATGGAGCAGATTTTGGATTTACAATAGATGGAGCACAGGACTTTTATGAAAGTTATCCGGGTTCTTTTGGTACAGATTATACTACTTGGAATGCTGCTGGTAGGCCAGAAGCAAATTGGAAAAAAGTGATTACCAATAATGATGCACCAATAATGGATTATAACTTTTCTGCCAGTGGTGGAACTGAAGATTATAATTTTTATGCGTCTTTAGGTTATTTTGATCAAGAAGCTACCGTTATAGGTAGTAATTTCGACAGAATTACAGGTCAACTTAATTTTAGTAAAAACCTGTCGGATAAGTTAAAATTCAGTACGATTAATTCTGCTGCACATTCCTTTCAAGATGGTTTGTTGGAAACTAGTGCCTATTTTTCTTCACCCCGTTCGGTAGTATATTTTATGCCTCCGATCGATCAGCCATATACTGATGATGGTGAAATTAATGTGCTTGATCCTGGTACATCATTACCAAATCCATTATGGATAGCACAGGAAGATATAGATGATTCTAAATTAACTAGAATTTTATCAAATCAATCACTCGACTGGGAAACTCCGATTAAAAACCTAAGTCTTAGTAGTAAAATAACTATAGATTATCAAGTTTATAATTACAAGCGTTATAGAAATAGAATAAGAGGTGATGGTGCTAGTTCTGATGGTTATGGATGGCAAGCGCACAGTAACAGAGCAAATTATGTGTTTCAAAACGCTATAGATTATACCTGGGAATTAAATGACGATCATACTTTCGATTTTAAATTATTACAGGAATATCAAAAAAATAGATTTTACTATTTAGAGGCCGATGGTGACTCTTTTCCAACTGATGGTTTAACAAACCTCGCTTCAGCGGGTAACCCAACTACAGCAAATTCGTTCTATACTGACTGGTCTATTGCCTCTTATTTGGGTATCATGCATTATACGGCATTTGACGCCAGATATGTATTCGATGCGACCTTTAGAAGAGAAGGTAGTTCTCGTTTTGCTCCTGATGAAAGATGGGGTAATTTTTGGTCTGTAGGTGCAGCATGGAATATGCACAAAGAAAGCTTCTTAGAAAATAGTGACTTCTTAAATAATTTAAAATTAAGAGGTTCTTATGGTGTTACTGGTAATGCTTCAATAAATTTAAATCAATATCAGGCTTTGTTTGCATTTGATTCGAATTATGCCGGTGAAGGAGCTGCATACCCAAGTACTTTTGGTAATGATAAATTATCGTGGGAAACATCCTATACTTTAGACTTAGGTCTTGACTTTGGATTATTCAATAACAGGGTTAACGGTTCTCTTGCTTATTATCGAAGAGAATCTAAAGACCTGCTTCTTGATGTACCACTATCTTTAACAACTGGTTTTACTTCTCAAACAAGAAATATTGGTAGAATGGAGAATAAAGGTTTGGAAGCTGAGTTAAACTTTGATATCATTAAAACAGAAGATTTTAACTTGTCTCTTGGAGGTAATGTAGCTACGAATGATAATGAAGTGTTAGAATTGGCTAAAGATGCGAATGGTGAAGAGATCAATATTTCTGGCGGAACTCAACGAGTAGAAACCGGTCATCCTGTTTATGGATGGTATTTGAGAGAGTGGGCAGGTGTCGATCCTGATAATGGAGACGAATTATATTACACCGAAGGTGCAGGTAGTGAAACTACTAACAATTGGAATGACGCAGAACAAGTTTGGATGGGCGGCAGTGCCTTACCAACGATAACTGCAGGATTGAATTTCCATGTTGATTTTAAAGGGTTCTTTTTAGATGCCAATGCATATTATGCAGGAGGCCATAAAGTTTATGAAGACTGGCATCGTTATACCGCCGGTAGAGACTTGTTTTCTCTGTTATATTACCAAGGTACAGATGCCATGTTAGACAGATGGCAACAACCTGGTGACGTTGCAAGATTTGGTAGAATGCAGGCAACAACATTCCCATGGCAACTTAATTCGAAATTTTTATACGATGGTGATTATATGAGAATCAAAAATCTTACTTTTGGTTATGACTTTAATTATAATTTCCTTGAAACCATAAAAGTAGACGGATTTAGAGTATTCGTTCGCGGTACAAATCTATTCACATGGGTAAAAGACGATCGTTTGGAATATGACCCTGAAGTTGACACAAGTGGATTTACATCCTTAACTACTCCTCCTGTTAAGTCGATCATTTTAGGAATTAATATTAAATTTTAAGAAATCATGAAAAAAATAAATATCTTATATACATTATTATTTATATTTTTTATTTCATTTACTGCATGTTCAACCGATGATTTAGAACCTAGCTTGGAACAAAATCAGTCTGTTGAGGGTAGTATCGTAGATGTAAATAATTTATATAGTGTTCTAAAAGGAGCATACAGCCAAATGACAGTTTCCGGTTATTATGGCAGAGATCTAATTGCAACAAATGAAGTTCGTACCGACAATTGTTTTTCGAATGGTAATTCCGGACGATTTACTACACAGGCTTCATTTACCTATACCGAGAATACCGGATATTTTTGGGACGAAGCTTATAGCACTATTGCTGATGTAAATATTATCATAAATACTGATGTAACTACCCTAACGGGAGATCAAGAATATGGGAAACATTTACAAGGTCAGGCTTATGCTATTAGAGCATTGGTACATTTTGATCTTTTAAAGCAATATGGCCAGGTAAATACCGGTGGAACCCTAGGTGTACCTTATGTTACAGAATTTAAAGGTGAGGATCTGTTTCCAGCGAGAAATACGGTTGCAGAAGTGAAAACCTTTATAATGGATGACCTGACAAATGCTTTTAACCTTATGAGCGATAGTTTTTTCGATGCTAGTAAAGAGTTTATGTCAAAATATACTGCCAAAGCTTTAGAATCCAGAGTAGCTATCTATTTTGGTGATTGGCCAACGGCAAGAACTGCTGCAGAAGATGTTATAAATTCAGGGCTATATTCTATTATTAGTGCCGATAATTTTGTTGGCAGTTGGGCAGGAAAAGGAAATTCGAATTCAATTTTCGAACTTGCCTATAGCGCTACCGATAACCAGGGAATTAATGGCCTTGCATATATATATAGACAAGGTGCGACAGGAAGTTATGGTGATGTGCAAGTTCTAGCAAATGTAGAAGACCTTTACGAAGATGGTGATGTTAGAGCAGGAATTTTAGGATATGAAGGTGATAAATTGAGAAATTTAGGCAAATATCCTGATCTTCAAGGTTATGATAATGTACCTATTATTAGATATGAGGAGGTTATTTTAAACTATGCTGAAGCTTTGTTTGAAACAAGTGGGGACGCATTAACGCAATTAAACTTAATCACATCAAATAGAGGAGCTACTGCTTATACATCTGTAACAAAAGAGGATATTCTTAACGAAAGACGAAAAGAACTAATGTTTGAAGGTTTCCGTTTTGATGATCTAATGAGAACAGGTAGCGATATCGAAAAGATCGATTTTAACCAAAACTTTGCAAGCACCATTCCTTATGGCGATTTTAGATTAGCCTGGGCAATTCCTAGGGCCGAAATTGACGCCAATTCGAATATGGTTCAAAACGATGGTTATTAATAATATTAATTTTTAATAAAAAACCACCTTAAAAAAGGTGGTTTTTTATTTTATATACTTTTAAAAATCGGAATGCCAGTTGCGAATAGTTCTTGCTTTAGATTTATATGGTAAAGTTAATCTTTATATTAGATGGTGATTATGGTACAGGCATAGTTTTACCAATCAATTAAAATAAAAATACTTGATATAATTAAATAAACAAGGATTTAACCGCTGCCAAGAAATATAAAATTGTTTTTTTACTACTCATACTGTACCTTCCTCAAATAAAAGGTTTTTAAAAAATTTATATTTTTATTTAGAATTAACGCAACTAAAATTATATCAATGCATCTAAGTTTAAATATACCATCATCTTCTTAAGATTTATTTAACAATTTTATAAATATTTTATGTTAAAAAATAGGATTTTTAACTAATTATTAAGACTTTTGGCTCAAATTAATTCAAATAATTATACAATGAAAACAAAGTTTAGTGGAATTTTAACGCTATTACTGGCGTTTATGGTGCAAATAACATTTGCACAGGAAAAAACTATCACTGGTACTGTGACTGATGAATCAGGGCCATTGCCAGGCGTTAGTATAATAATTAAAGGAACTACATCTGGTACAGAAACCGACTTTGATGGGAAATATACCCTTCAAGCTAGTGTTGGTGATGTACTTGTATACAGTTTTGTAGGTATGTCTAGTCAAGAGGCTACGGTTGGCGTTTCAAATACTATCAATATAGTGTTGAAAGCCGATAACGTTCTTGAAGAGGTTGTAGTTACTGCTGTAGGTATTTCCAGAAGAGAAAAAGAACTTGGATACAATGTTCAAAGTGTGAGTGCTGAAGAAATAAGCGCAAAACCAAATGCCGATATTGTTAACTCATTGGCAGGAGCAACATCTGGTGTGCAAGTTGTTAGTTCATCTGGTGAAGCCGGGGCTTCTACATTTATTACTATTAGGGGTTCATCTTCTATTACTGGTAATAACCAACCTTTATTTGTGGTGAACGGTATGCCTATCATCTCAGGTGGTGGATCAAGTGATGTTGGAGGAACAAATACATCCAGCAGATCTATTGACATCAACCCTGATGATATCGAATCGCTTTCAGTACTAAAGGGTGGTGCTGCAACAGCATTATATGGTGTAAGAGCGGCAAACGGTGCGGTTATTATTACAACTAAAAGTGGTAAGAATCTAACAGCAAGAAAAATTGAATTCCATAGTTCTTATGCAATTGATATGGTATCTCAATTACCGGAAAGACAAAAGAAATATGCACAAGGAAGTGGCGGTGTCTGGTCAAGTGGAAATGCGGCTTCTTGGGGGCCTGAAATCTCTAGCTTAGAATATGACGGAGATACTTCTTATAAATGGGATCCATTCGGACGTTTAGTTCCAGCCGGAACAGGAAATGGGAATCCTGCGAGATATTACGATCCTTACGAATTCTTCCAACATGGAGCACAGAGCAATAATCGCTTTAGTATAGCGAATGGAAGTGATCAAGGAAATTACTTTTTCTCACTTTCTAATCTAGAACAAGATGGTATCATACCAAATAACCAATATGGTAGAACAACGGTTCGTTTAAATGCTTCAACAAAATTATCAGAGAATGCTACTTTTGGAGCTGATATGTCTTATACCAATTCAAGAGCCGTTCAAATTCAAAAAGGTTCGAATGTTTCTGGTATTATGCTAGGTCTATTAAGAACAGCTACTACTTTTGATAACAGTGCTGGTTATGAATTTGCAGACGGTACTCAAAGAAACTACCGAAATGGTGGTGGTTATGATAACCCTTATTGGACAGCAAATAATATCAAATTTGATGAAGATATAAACCGTTTTGTAGGTGGCGTGAATTTGAATATGAAATTTACAGATTGGTTTAGTTTAGGTTATAATGCCGGTATCGACTGGTATAACAGAAGATATGTTGATCAATTTAAAATTGGATCAAGAGGTAATCCAACTGGTTACCTAGGTGAATATTCTAATTTCTCCAGTGTTGTGAATTCCGATTTATTATTGAATTTCCAAACTGACATTACTGATGACTTTAATGCAAAATTAACATTAGGTAATAACTTTTATTCTCAATATAATAAATGGTTATTTGGTGATGCCACAGGTTTATCAATTCCAGATTTCTATCAATTGAATAATACGAGTAATAATACTACTGCAACGAATGTCTATGGTCGTTATAAAACAATGGCTGTATTTGCAGATCTTCAATTGTCATTTATGGATATGATCTTCTTAGGTGTAACCGGAAGAAATGACTGGTCAACTACGATGCCAGAACAAAATCGTTCTGCATTCTATCCTTCTGCAAGTTTAGGTTTTGTATTTTCACAACTTGAAGGCATGAAAGGTGGCTTTTTATCATTTGGTAAATTAAGAGCCTCTGCTGCAAGAACTGCAAACATTGCTCCTGCATTTAATACTGACAATTATTTCTTTGCTGCCGGAACTGCCGATGGTTGGACAAATGGGGTGAATTTCCCTTTCCAAGGTCAAACAGGATTCCAGGTAGGAAATCAGTTAGGAAATCCAGATCTTAAACACGAAACTCAAGATTCTTGGGAAGTTGGTGCAGATCTAAGATTTTTCAAAAATAGATTAGGTGTTGATTTTACCTATTTTAACAATGTAAATAGCGACCTTTTAATGGCTGTGCCAATTGCAGCTTCTTCTGGGTTTACATCTTCATTCTTAAATGCAGCCTCCATGGAGTCTAAGGGTATTGAAGTTAGCTTAAATGCTACTCCTTTAAAATCTGAAGATTTCCAGTGGGATTTTGTGGTTAACTTTACAAAATTCACAAACATCGTAACAGAATTAGCTGAAGGTGTTGATAATATATTCTTAGGTGGATTTACAACGCCTCAAGTGCGAGCAGTTGTTGGTGAAGAATACAGAAGTATCTTCGGTGAAGACTGGTACAGAGACGGTGATGGAAACATATTGATCAATGACGATCCTACAGATTCATATAGAGATGGATATCCTATGACCAATACTGTTCAAGGGTTGGTTCCAATAGGTAACTTTAATCCTGATTGGACTGCCAATATGACCAATAATATTAAATACAAAGACCTGTCATTATCATTCTTAATTGATGTGAAATCTGGTGGAGTTATGTATAATGGTACTGCTTTTGCGATGAATTTCTTTGGTGTACACGGTCGTACAGTAAACAGAGAAGTGTATTATAATACTGATGGTAGTATTAATTTCGATCTTACCCCAGCTGAAAACCTTAGAGTATTTGATGGCGTATATGGGCATGTAGTTAATGGTGTAGGTGTTTCAAGTGGAGAACAAAATGTAACTCCAGTAGTTGAAGACGAAGCTTGGTTTACAGGACAAGGTAGTAACTTTGGTGGCGGACCATCATCTGCCGCTATGGAGCCTGCTGATTGGGTTCGTTTGAGAGATATTACATTGGCATATGATTTACCAAAAATTGCTGACTTCATTAAAGAAGGTCAAATATATTTCACAGGTAGAAACTTATGGATAAGTACTCCTTATACCGGCATTGACCCTGAAACCAGTTTACTTGGAGCAGATAATGCACAAGGGATGGATTATTTTAACAGCCCGGGTACAAAAACCATATTGATGGGTATTAAATTGACATTTTAAAAAGTAAAAATTAAATCATGAAAAATATCAAAAAATTTAATATTAAAAACTTAGTGTTGGCATTTTCGCTCATACTAGTTTCGGCATCGTGTGACGGATGGATCGATTCGGATTTAAACGTTGAACCGGATTCACCATCAGATGTGCCAATGAGTTTATTATTACCAGCCATCCAACAGGATATGGGCTATAACTTACTAGGTAATAATAGTGTTAGAACTAATAATATTTGGATGCAACAATTTGATGGAACAGACCGTCAGTCGTTTACAGAAGCCAGGTATCAACATACCCCTGCCGATGTGAATAACCTTTGGGGCTCCATTTATGCATCAGAACTGATCAATTCTAAAATTATTTTAGATAAAGCCACAGTTGAGGGTTCAGAATCTGATAATTTTGCTGGTGTTGCCCAGGTCTTAATAGCTACAACCTTAGGAATTACAACAGATCTATTTGGTGATATTCCTTATTCTGAAGCACTAGAAGGATCTAATAATGTATTAAAACCTGTGTACGATTCGCAAGAGTCTATATATAATAGCATATTTGGTCTGTTAGACGAGGCTGTTGTTAATTTAAACAGTTCGAGAAATGCTGTTCCTGTTAGTGGTGATGTTACTTATGGTGGCAATATTAGTAAATGGATAAAAGCTGCCAATTCTATTAAGGCAAGACATGCGTTACAATTGTCTAACAGAAATGGTAATGCAGCTTATACGCAAGCGTTAGCAGCTGTTGCCGGTGGGTTTACTTCAAATGCAGATGACTTTTATGTGCCTTTTGAAGATGCAAACCGTAATCCTATCTTCCAATTTATGGAGCAAAGAACAGATATACGTATGTCATCAACCTTTGTAAATGCGTTGATAGCAGCGGATGATCCAAGGCTTCCATTTTATGTAGCCGAAGATGGTGATGGTAATTACACTGGTAGTGATCCTGGAACGCAAAATAACAATGCCTCTAAGCCAGGAGATTATGTTGCTGCATTTGATGCTCCTACCTATTTAATGACCTATTCGGAATTGAAATTTATCGAAGCAGAAGCTTTATTGATGACTACAGGTGCGGCATCCGCTCAGGCTGCCTATGAAGCTGCTGTTGCGGCCTCTGTATTAAGGGTAACCGGAGATGCGAATACTGCATGGTTAGATGCTAACATTAATGGCGTTGCTGTTACCATGGCAACTTTAATGGAGCAAAAATATATTGATAGCTTCGGTACAAATCAAGCTTATGCAGACTGGAGAAGAACAGGCATGCCTACTATAAATGTTGTACCTGGTGCTGTAATACCAAATATCCCAACAAGATTTCCTTATCCACAACAGGAGTTAGATTATAATGGGGATAATGTACCATCGTTTACTATCTCAGATAAACTTTGGTGGGATAATTAATAAATAAAAAATTATAAAATAATGAAAAATATATTAAAATTTTTAACTTTAATCGCAGTTGTTTGTTTAGTAGCCGTTTCATGCGACTATGATGATACAAACTTTGAACTGCTTACAAATGATGTGGATCCTAACGCTACCTTTTACGTTCAGTTAAAAAATAATGCTTTAACTGCTCAAACCGATGTAGCGTCTAATGGTGATCTGATAAATGTGGAATCTACAATTCTTATTTCACTTATGGGGCTACCTCAAGACCAGGATATTACAGCGACGTTAACACACGATCCTTCTAGTACTTTAACAGAAAGTATGTATACGCTATCCGCAAATACGGTTACTATTCCTGCAGGAGAAAGTACCGCATCTGTTGATTTTAGTACAGTTGCTGAAAACTTACCAGAATGTGATCCAGTTACTTTAATTGTAAATTTAAATGCCGGAGAAAATACTACTCCTAGCGATCGAGGTAATAAACTTGTTTATAATATTAGAAGAATAGTATCTTTACCATTAGACAATGGATTTGAAGACCTTGCCGGTGGTTGGGGAATAGAAGAAAGTTTAACCAATGGTGTATATTATGATGAAGGTAATTTTACTGCTCAATGGGATGGTACTGACATGATTGTCTCTGGACTTGGGGCACAGATGATTGTTGATTTCTGGGGTGAACCTGTTGTAGCTGGTGGCACTTGTAAAATGCAAGTTGCTGAAGATGGCTCTATTACAATTCCAAGACAATATATTTTTACTACCATCTATAATGGTGTAAACTATGATTATGAAATTGAAGGGACTGGTATATGGGGTAATTATTGTGGTGAAGCTCCAGTAATAAAGATTACTTATGATATTTATTATCCTGGTGACGCCGTAGGTCTTGCTGGAAGTTATTCTAGTTATTTTGGCAATTCTGTCTTTGGTGGTACATTTGTATTACAATAATAGTAAAATAATAGTATTAAAAAGGCTATCAATATGATAGCCTTTTTTTATGCAATTAAAACCCGTTTTATTAATCATAAGTTCGTTAAATCTGCAATGAGGTAACATTTAAAATTTTGTATCCTTATTAACATCACGCGGTTTGGATATAGAAAAGTGACTATTTTTTTTACATAAAAGCTATACCTTTGTATCATGAACAACAATTCAAACCTTGTCTTTGGCATCCGCGCCATCATAGAAGCCATCGATGCCGGTAAAACCATCGAAAAAGTTTATATCCAGAAAGGAATTAGTGGCCCTTTATTTTCTGAATTGAACAGTCTTATTAAAAAGAATTCCATTTCAACAAGCCATGTTCCGGTTGAAAAATTAAATACCTTATCAAAGCATCAGAATCATCAAGGCGTGGTTGCAAAAATATCTGCTATTGATTTTTTTGAATTAGAAAATATTATTGAAGATAATATAAGCCCGCTTCCACTCTATCTTTTATTAGACCAGATCACCGATGTACGAAATTTTGGTGCTATACTACGAACAGCAGAATGTACCGGTGTTGATGCCGTTATCGTTCCAAATCAAGGCAGTGCTCCATTGAATGCAGACGCTATTAAGACCTCAGCCGGTGCCGCATTTAAAATACCCATCTGTAAAGTAAATCATTTGTTAGATGCCATTTATGAGCTTCAGGCGGCAGGCATACAAATAGTTGCCATAACCGAAAAAACCGAAGATCGTATTTATGATGTAGATCTAAATAAACCAACAGCACTTATTATGGGATCTGAACATAAAGGAATTTCTCCCTCAATACTTAAAATAGCAGATGCCAAGGTAAAATTACCTTTACTTGGTGAGATAGAAAGCTTAAACGTATCTGTAGCTTGTGGGGTGGCACTATACGAGGTTGTTAGACAAAGGCAAGTTCAGTCCTGATTTATTGTATCATCATTTTCAATGAGACTATTTTCTTCTTCTAATACATACGGCTGGCCATCTAAATAATCTTCATCTTCCCATTCATATTTTTGTGGTTTTGGCCCGTGCTTTCGAAAATTAAAAGCAAAAAGTAATCCAACAATAAAACCAGACAAATGGCCTTCCCACGATATTTCTTCCTTAACCGGTAAGATATACCAGATCATACTACCATATAAAAATATAACAATCAATGACACGGCAATTAATCTTTTGTTTTTACTGATAATACCGCTAAAAAGAATAAAGCTAAATAGTAAATATACAATACCACTGGCCCCGATGTGATATGAATCCCTCGCAATGATCCATGTTGTGAGGCCACTTAGCAAGGTGCCATAGATCAATACTTTCATGGCTATCTTCCGGTAAAAATATAATAAGGACATCAATAAAATAAGCAGCGGAATGGAATTATTAAACAAATGCTTTACACCACTGTGTATAAAAGGAGATAATACTATGCCGCGTAATCCTGTGAAGGTTCTTGGGTACAACCCGTATTTTGTAAAATATAGACCATAGTTGCCTTCAATCCAAAATATAATCCACAAAAAGAGTACAAAATATAATGGAAACGCAACGATAAACGGAGAAAATGAAAATTGTTTATGCTCTTCCTGTGCTTTCATGTTGGCTGTGATTACAAAAATATAACCAAAGGTCTAAAATTACACAAATTGTCATCATTTCATAAAAAGGATACCAATTAAGTCATGAATTAGCTATTTTTGTGACATGAATACGCCATTAGCCGAACGCATAAGACCTAAAAAACTGGATGATTTTATAAGTCAGCAACATCTGGTAGGTGCTCATGGTGCACTTACCGAACATATAAAAAGAGGCGTTATTCCTTCACTGATATTATGGGGCCCGCCCGGTATTGGTAAAACCACACTGGCGCATATTATTGCCAATGAATCTAAAAGGCCATTTTACACTTTAAGTGCCATTAATTCTGGCGTAAAAGATGTAAGAGAGGTGATTGAAAAAGCAAAACAAAGTGGCGGCCTGTTTACCACAAAGAATCCTATTTTATTCATCGATGAGATCCATCGTTTTAGTAAATCTCAGCAAGATTCCTTATTGGCAGCCGTAGAAAAAGGATGGGTTACCTTAATTGGAGCAACTACCGAAAATCCCAGTTTTGAGGTAATTCCGGCCTTGTTGTCACGCTGCCAGGTTTATATTTTGAATTCATTTGATAAGGACGATTTGATCTCCCTATTAGACAGGGCCATTAAAAAAGATGAAATTATATCAAAAAGGAAGATCAATCTAAAAGAAACGGATGCACTCCTGCAATTATCGGGAGGTGATGCCCGTAAACTTTTGAACATTTTTGAACTCATCGTAAGTTCTGAAGATGACCCTGTGATCATCACTAATGATAAAGTAATAGAAAAAGTTCAAAAAAATACGGTACGATATGATAAAACAGGAGAGCAACATTACGATATCATTTCAGCATTTATTAAATCTATACGCGGCAGCGATCCGAATGCCGCGGTTTATTGGCTGGCAAGAATGATAGAGGGAGGCGAAGATGTTAAATTCATTGCCAGGCGTATGTTAATATTGGCTTCGGAAGATATTGGTAATGCGAATCCAACTGCTTTGATCATGGCCAACTCTACCTTCCAGGCAGTCGCTATCATTGGATATCCAGAATCAAGAATCATATTGAGCCAATGTGCTATTTACCTGGCAAATTCTCCTAAAAGTAATGCCTCTTATAAAGCCATTGGTGACGCCCAACAAAAAGTGAAGGAAACGGGCGACCTATCGGTACCATTGCATTTAAGGAACGCTCCAACTAAATTAATGAAGGAGCTCGATTATGGTGCCAATTACCAATACGCCCACGATTTTGATCAAAATTTTATAAACCAGGAATTCCTGCCTGACGAAATTTCCAACACCAAATTCTATGAACCGGGAAACAACAGCAGGGAAAATAATTTTAGAGAATTACTAAAAAAACGCTGGAAAGATAAATATGGGTATTAGAATTTAATAATTACTTCTTTTTTTATCAAACGATCCTCCTCATAATATTCAATAAACCATTTATCATTTGATTTTAATAAAATTCCATCCCTATTTTTTAAGATAAAAACATCCTCCCTACTCGATCTTAACAACACATAAACAACTTTGGGTGTACTATCTACTAATTGATATCCAAGTTCATTCGATTGTGCATATAACAGGTCTTCAGTAGCATCCTCGGTGTCTTTTACGTCACTTTTATCTACTTGTATCAACTCAGCGCCCATTGCGGGTATTTTTTCAGTAAAGTCTTCCGTAATCTGAACTTTTTCTGTCTTAACAATAATTTCTTCAACCAACTCGGGTTCTTGAACCTTAGCTTCCTCCTTTTTAATTTGATCCTGGATTTTAACATAAGGATCATAGGCGTAATTTAATTCAGAAATAGATTGAAAGGCGTCTCGAAGGGCCTCATGATATGCTTTTTTATACTCTTTTTCTTTACTCTTCCCTTCCTTGCTTGTAAAAACGATTTCATTATTACAATTCGAAAGCACAATAATTAATTTCGTGGTAAACAAACTTGAATTATTCTGAACTTCTGAACGTAAACCCAAACATTGATCATTTAAGAGTTCTTGTGGCTTGCTATCAGTATTAAACAGGGTTTTAAAACCCTCCTTCATAAATAAAAAATCTGTGAGTGAGTTTAATTGATACTGATCTTCTGATTTCAGAAAATCAAACTTTTTCGGAATCGTTACGTATTTATAATTGTTCAATGAAACCTGACTCATTAAGCTGCTTGAGATTGCAAGAAAGGCGATTATTATTAAATTATGAATTTTCATGATAAGAATATCTTAAGTTTAAAATTGTTAACTGATTTAAGCTATGACCGGTTCTCTACAAATGATTTTTGATATCGAGGAGTTTAGTAATTCTAATGGTATTGTTATTAGTACTTTCATTACTACCGTTAAAATAAATAGTTCGCATTCCTATTTGTTGTGCTCCTAAAATATCGGCTTCGTAATTATCACCAATCATAATACTTTTCTCTGGCGTGGTACTAGCTAGAGATAAAGCATGTTTAAATATTATTGGATTCGGCTTTTTAACACCTACACTTTCAGAGGTAATAACCCTATCAAAAAAATGCAAAATTTCAGATTTTTTAAGTTTCTTGACTTGAACTTCTTCAAATCCATTAGTGATAATATGTAATTTATACTTTAACAATAAATATTCTAAAATCTCAACCGCACCATCGAATAAATTATTATAATTTGGTAAGTTGTCGATATATATTTTTGCCAGATGATTTATTTTGTCGTCTGATATTTTATAGTCTAAACCATCGAACGTTTCTTTTAATCGATTATATCTCAGCACGGGTTTGCTAACCTTTTCTTCCCTGTATAATTTCCAATATTTTTTATTGATGGGCGTATAAAGTGATAAAAAATTATCCAGATCGACATCTATTTTATTTACATTAAATATATAGTGAAATGCTTTAGCAGAATTCATTTCGAAATCCCAAAGAGTATGATCGAGGTCAAAAAATATATGTTCTATTTTCATTCTTGATTTTATTTTTAAATTAAATATAGAACGAGTCTTTTATCCAACATCTAGTTTTAAATATACTTTCCGAAAGTAATAATTTAAATCTATATTTGATATCAAATAATCTTTAAGTTGAAATTAAATTTCAAGTCTTTTATTCTAAATCCTTTTCAAAAAAATATCGCTACTCTTTTTAGCGGTACTTTAATAGCGCAACTCATCAACGTTTTAGGGGCCTTGTTTTTAGCAAAAATTTATGCGCCGGAACTATATGGTAATTATAGTGTTTTTTTAAGTTTTGTGGGCATATTAACGCTTATAAACAGTGTTAAGTTAGAGTATGTTATTATAACCGATAAATCTGAAGATAAAAGTAAAAACATGGTCAATGCTTTACTTTTTATAATATTTATAATTAGTTTTTTGATCTTTGGATTATTTGTTTTATTCAGAGATGAATTTTTAAAAAATGGAATTGTCTTTACCATTTTACTATTTAGTAGTTTGGCTTCATTATTTGTTTCAAATTCAAAAGTATTTGAATCGTATGCCACACGAAAATCATTGTTCAAAAGCATTGCCAATGCAAGAATAATTATGGCCGGAAGCACTATACTATTTCAGTTTTTTTTATTTTATATAAGTAAAAACGGGCTAATTTATGGATATGTAATTTCTATGATAATAACAATGATATTTTTTGTAATTATCTCAAAAAACATAATTCAGGTTCCCGATATGCAATTATTTAAAACTACACTTAAAAATCATAAAAATATCTTGCGTTTCGCTTTTCCGTCAGGGGTTATAAATGGGATTGCCAACAACATTATGCCTATACTGTTATTAAGTTACTTTTCTGCCGCTTCCTCGGGTATTTATGCTCTGAGTTTAAAAGTAGTTTCGGTTCCTATGTTTATTATTTCATCGTCCATTTCTCAGGTTTACTTTCAAAAAGCTTCCGAATACTTTAATCATTCTAAAGAGAAATTATACGACCTAACAAAACAGGTAGCGTTCACAAATATTTTAATAATGTTTATTATATTGATTGTTATCAATACTTTGGGTATTTTCCTTTTAGATTTATTTTTCGATAAAGATTGGGAAAATATGAACCTTTATATTATTATTCTTTCCTTTTTTGTATTAGGACAAGTGGCCTTTTCACCAGTAAGCTCTTTAATTGTAATTATCAATAAAATGCATGTTGGACTCATTTTTAATATATGCCTGGCTTTAATTAATTTTATTGCCATATATATTGGAAATATTTATCAAAATATTGTATATACAGTATTAATATTATCAATAGTTGGAGGACTTAGTTATATAGTATTATTATTCTATTTTTTATCAATACTTAAAAACTATAAAAATGAAAGATAAAATCACTTTCACAAAAAAATTAGATTTCTTTCTTTTCGGATGGATTATTAATCTCGCCTATCCTCAATATTATAGACCTAAATTTAACTATTTAACTTATTATAAATTATTTTTTCATTATTTCATACCTCAAAAAATATTAAGATTAAATGGTTCAGTAGCATGGCCCGTTCATTTTACTTCAACTATAATTAATGCCAATAATATTAAAAAAGGGATCTTATGCGACCCAGGAGATAATCCAAATATTTATATCGAAGCTAATAACGGAATACAATTTGGATCGAATGTAGGCATTGGTTCAGGAGCTAAAATACTTTCGTCAATTCATTCCCACCACGACCATACTAAGCATGATCATAGTGAGCCAATTATAATTGGTAATAATGTATTTATAGGGTCAAATAGTGTTGTATTGCCTGGAGTTCAAATTGGGAATAATGTTGTTATTGGTGCAGGGAGCATCGTTGTTAAAGATATACCCCCTAATTCTATTGCCGTAGGAAATCCCTGTAAAGCAATCAAGAATAAAAATGCCTATACCGAAGACTTTTCTCAGATTGTTTTCAATAAAATGATTCCAAAACAATATGCAGCTTTTTTGCAGAAAAAAAATTAACTATTAAATGTGTGGAATAGCGGGAATCATCGAATTTAAACATGAAGAATATCATGTTTCTGCCCTAAAAAACATGACCGAAAGCATGAAGAACCGTGGGCCAGATGACGAAGGGTTTTTGTTGAGCAACAATTCTGTACAAACATTTTTTGGAAATAATTCTGCGAAAAATATAAATAAGGTCAAATTACCCTATTCCCCTAAAGATCATATTAATACAGCCGAGAATATTAAAAGCAAAATTGCTTTTGGGTTTAAACGACTTTCTATTTTAGATTTAACCTATAACGCACATCAGCCAATGTGTGATTCAGAACAAAGATTTTGGATAATTTTTAATGGTGAAATATATAATTATAAGGAAATAAGAAAAGAATTAGTTTCATTGAAACATTCTTTTTATTCGAATTCTGACACCGAAGTTGTGTTAAAAGCATACATGCAATGGGGCGAAAAATCTTTACAGAAATTTAATGGCATGTTCGCTTTCTCAATTTTCGATACAACTAAAAAGGAAGTTTTTTTAGCAAGAGATCGAATGGGAATTAAACCTTTGTACTTTTATCATGATCGTAACCGATTTATTTTTGCGAGCACTATCAAGGCAATTATTGATTCAAAATTATATACCCCAGAAATACATTGGGAAGGGTTATGGCAGAACTATAATTTTTCTATAGCACAAAGGCCAAATACTTGCTTTTTGAATATATCCGCCTTAGAGCCATCTAATTTCTTAAAAATAAATATTGAATCAACTAAAATTACCAAATCACAATACTGGGATATTCCTACCGGAACACAAGATTTTTCGTTAACTGAAAAAAAGGCGGCCAACCTCCTGGAAGAAGCCCTATATAAATCCATTGACTATAGATTACAAGCTGATGTAGAGGTTGGAACATTTATGAGTGGGGGTATTGATTCAACTTTAGTATCAGCAATAGCGTCTAAAATTCAGCCTAATATTAAGGCTTTTACCTTGGGGTTTGATAAGGAATTCTCGGAATATAGCGAAGTAACCCAGGCTCGAGACACTGCGAGTTTAAATGCCATAGATCATATTGTGCATTATGCCAATCCTAACATAGTTATTGATAATATTGAAGATATTATAACAGGTTACGAGGAACCTTACCATCATTTACCTGCAAATTATGTTATATCAAATATAGTTGCTGAACACAAAGTCAAAGTTATTTTAAACGGTTTAGGGGGCGATGAATTATTTGCAGGATATCACTTTTATAAAAAATTAAAATGGTGGCCAGCATTGAAAAATTTAAATCCTTTGTTTAAACTTTTGCCAGGCCATTTTAATAATAGATTAGATGTTGCTAAAAGATTAGCATCTTATCAAAATATTTCTCAGTATTATGCGCATTTCAATACTACCTTTAATGATACCGATAATCGAAGACTTTTTATTAATAAGGAATATAATACCTTAAATATTATTGAAAATCTATATGAGGATCATCATAAATTTACTGACGGAATTGAAGCTTTAAGTTATTATAATCTTAAATCTTACATAAGTAATCACCAAACTAGAACAATTGATCAATTTACTATGAATTTTTCAATAGAAGGCAGATTTCCCTTATTGGATCATAAATTCATTGAATTAGCCTTTAGAATTCCTTCTAAATATAAAATTAAAAATGGTGTTCAAAAGCATATCTTAAGACAAGTTGCTAAAAAATACATTGCCCCTTCTTGCCTAGAAATGAACAAAAAAGGCTTCGGTTTACCTTTAGAATATTGGTATAAGCATGAATTAAAAGACTTTATACGGGATAAGATTAATTTACTTAAAAACAGACATTTTTTTAATAATAACGAAATAGACAATATCATAAAAAATGATAATGTTAGAAAAATTTGGCAGCTGGTAACTACCGAAATTTGGCTGCAAAAATTCTTTAAATCCCATTAGAACAACCTATATCTTTTTAAATGAAAATAAGTTTCCTGTTCTGCTCCAAAACTTTTAAAAAAGGAAGCCAATTCATCAATTACCGACCCTTCAAAATCAAATAAAAGATCTTTTTGGGCATTTTTCTTAATTATATGATCTATTAAAAATGACATCGCTTGTTTATCCCGGCCTTCTTTATTTATAGCAGAAAAAAGATAGGTGATCCTATGTTGATCTTTTAATAAAAAAGCACCTCCAATAAGTTCCTTATCAAGATTAATGATCCCTATACTTTCAGCAAAACCGATAGATAAGGCTTTTGCCATCAGCCTATTCAAAACCAAATAATCTGCTTCATCTCTTTTTAATTTATCCCCTTTATTCCTTCTAAAAAATTCAATGATCTTCTCTGATTCATAATTCTCACTGATCATTAATCCTTCTTTCACTCCCTTTTTAATACTGCTACGTCTACCTTTGTTAAACTGATCATATATAGCTTTATAAGGTCTATTTAATGATAAAATATAATTTCTTCTGGCTTTGATTTCTTTCTGCGTAAACGAATTTTCACTATTAAAAAAAATGTCGATCATTTTGAATTTTTTAGGAATCCCTTTTATAAATTCATCGATTAACGATGCCGTTATTACATCTTTCGAGAATATCCCCAACTGTTGAACCCATGGAGGAAGATAAATATAATTGATACCATATTTTTTTCTTTTGGGTAATGGCATCACTGCTTTATAATTATCCAAGATCAGTATATCCCAATCATCACAAACAATATCTAAATACCAACTATAGGCGTAAATACGTGTATTACCAGCGTTTGCAACACAATGATCGTACTTGGTTATGTCTAACTCCTTTCTTGTTAAATACTTTATCATTTCAAAGAAATTCTACCTTGCTTAATCTCCTCTCATTAAAACTAATTGTTTACATATATCTATGTAGAGTTTTTTCCAGCGTCGCCATCTGCCTCTATTGCTTAATGTTTCGTTATGAAAAAGCATTATAAAGGTCCCTTCTACTTTTTTAACTTCCTTGGCTAAATTAATAATGATCTCGTAGGAAGGTTTAATCGAAAGATTCAAGTAATCACGCAATGTTCCATCCATCACAGCAAATGGAAATACCCTTAATGGGGTTTGAATTTCATAATCTAGATCATAGAAATAGAAAGGTGTACAGGTACTCGCTCTAAATCCATAATGTTTTGCATAACCCATGGTATAATCTTCTTTAATTTCTAAATTAATCAAGTTATGATACGTATCCGGCATATCTAATCTCAAATAATGTTGTCTGGATTTTTCTGCAGGCCGGTTTAGAATACTTTCAAACCTTTGTTTTTCCTTTTTTAATATCATTTCATTCTTCATAGTAAAATAAGATGGGTGCAAGCCAACATCGGCATAATCTGAAATTGATTTGATCAACGATCGATATCTTGCATTTCCAGATGAAATGTTTTTATCGTAGGTTGTATAATCGCCCAACAAAAAGAAAAAAATGGTTTTAATATTATATTGCTTTTGGAAACCAAGTAAATCGCCAAATGTATCAAAAGGGTCTTTTCGAAAGCCTAGAATTACCATGGTGCGATACCATATATCGAACATTCTAAATTTAGCTAAGTCTCGAAAATATCCTCCTATGGTCCTTACCACACCCTTAAGTTTGTAACTGTATGCTATATCTACGTCAATAGTTGAGATACATTCAAACTTTCTATCACTAAATTGATATTCAGGAAATTTTTCTTTTAATAAATTTCTAAATTTAAATGCCCAAATATCGATTAGAGGTTTATCCAGGAAATTATTATGATAGGCTAGGCTTTCCTCCGCAGGGTAACGATCGTATTCGTCTTTAACATGAGGTAAATATTCTTCATATCTGCTCAACAGATAAAAACTTGCTGCAAATACATCGAATGAAAGGTTAGCGGCCTGTCGCGATTGAAAAAAACAATCTATATCATCCCATTTACCCATAACTATCTCTACATCATTAATTCCCTGTTCAAACAATAGCTCGTGGCTCCTGATAAAAAATTCGTTACCTAATGGTTGTTTTGTATATGATAATTTTAAATCATTATAGGCCACAAACTCCTCTACTTTTAAAGTAAATTTTACCGGAATGCCCAATATCCTTGTAAAAA
This sequence comes from uncultured Aureibaculum sp., assembly GCA_965369125.1. Classification (GTDB taxonomy): domain Bacteria; phylum Bacteroidota; class Bacteroidia; order Flavobacteriales; family Flavobacteriaceae; genus Aureibaculum. Next base: position 172,962 of record CBDUPN010000001.1, read on the forward strand.
ATTGTTTAAATATATAAGTTAATCTCGGAGTTATCTTATGGGTGTAAACTAAAAGCATTATATCAAATTACTATCGGCAAAGCTAAAGTACGCTTTTTCGGTAATTATTAAATGATCGAGAATTTTAATATCCAGGGTTTTCCCTGCTTCAATTATTTTTTGGGTCAAATCTTTATCAGAATGACTCGGTTTTAAATTTCCCGATGGATGATTATGACATAATATAATTCCAACTGCCGATAGCTCTAAGGCTTTTTTGAATAGTAATCTAATATCTACCAATGTGCCCGTAATGCCACCACTGCTCAATTGATTTTTATAGATAATTTTGTTTGAATTATTAAGATATAATATCCAAAATTCTTCATGATTTAACTCCCCGATAATAGGCTGCATTATATCAAATGCTGCCTGACTACTGGTTATTTTTGGCCTTTCAAGTGCTTCTTCAAGGCGTCTTCTTCGGCCAAGTTCGAGGGCAGTGATTATTGATATCGCTTTTGCTTCCCCTATCCCTTTGAATTGGGTTAAATCATTTACAGATAATCTGCCTATTTCGTTTAAATTATTCTGATTAGTTATTAAAATTCTCTTTGCCAGATCAAGGGCACTTTCCTGTCTGTTTCCCGAACCTATTAATATGGCTATTAATTCAGCATCCGAAAGGGTGCTTTTTCCTTTAAGTAATAACTTTTCGCGTGGCCTGTCGTCTTCCTTCCAATTTTTTATGGAAGTTGATGTCCGCTCTTTACTCATTAATTAAAATTTGTTTAAAGATATAAAAGAAAAAATAATACTTTTGTTAGTGCTTTCAAACAAAATTAAATGAGAATAGTTATTGCCGGTGCCGGTGAAGTTGGATTTCATTTAGCTAAGTTACTTTCTTACGAATCTCACGATATCACACTAATTGATGAAAAAAAAGACAGATTAACTTATGCGGATACAAGACTCGATATTAAAGTTTTAAAAGGTAATGCCACATCTATTGCAATACTGAAAGAAGCTAATATTGCCGCAACCGATCTCGTGATAGCCGTTACTTCTGACGAAACCGTAAATATTACCATTTGTGTAATTGCCAAAAGACTCGGTGCCAGCCAAACCATTGCGAGAATTAATAATTCTGAATTTATAGATAATAAAGATGAAATAAATTTTGCAGAATTTGGGATCGATGAACTGATATCTACCGAAGAACTCGCTTCCATTGAAATAAAAATGTTATTAGATCAGGCCGCATTTAACCATATGCATGAGTTTGATGATGGTGAATTAAGTATGTTAGGTATCATTTTATCTAAATCTGCTCCTTTCGTTGGCATGACCGTTAAAGAAGCCGCAGCTACTTTTCCTGAGATCCATTTTATGCCAATTGCCATTCAAAATGAAAATTCTGATGAAGTTATAATTCCACGTGGAGATACTATTTTCAAAAGAGGAGACCTTGCCTATTTTATTACCCTAAAGGAAGGCGTAAATGAATTATATAAACTCACGGGTAAAACAAAAAAAAAGGTTCACAATGTGATGATATTGGGAGGTAGCTCCATAGGAAAAAGAACTGCTAAAGATCTTTGCGACAGAAAGTTAAATGTAAAAATAATTGAAAAAAATAAATCAAAAGCACTTGAGTTAGCAGATGAATTACCGTATGCATTAGTTGTTCATGGTGATGGAAGGGATGTAGAATTGTTATTAGAAGAAAATATACGTGAAATGGATGTTTTTATAGCGGCAACAGAAAGTCCGGAAACAAATATCATGACCTGCCTGGTCGCTAAGTCTAAAAATGTAAAAAAAACAATAGCCTTAGCAGAAAACGTAGATTATTCCAAACTTTCACATTCAATCGGAATAGATACCATCATCAACAAAAAATTGCTTGCGGCAAATAGTATTTTTAAATTTGTTAGAAAAGGTGATGTCCTCGAAATTGCGACACTAAACAACCTGAATGCTGAAATTTTAGAATTCCATGTAAGAGAAAACTCTAAAATAACCAAAAAGCCTATCAAAGAATTGAACTTCCCACGAGATGCCACTATTGGTGGCGTAATTAGAGATGAGAAAGGGTTCATCGCTCTTGGGGGATTCCGCATTCAACCCGGGGATAAAGTAGTCGTAAGCTGTTTAGCAGATGCCGTTAAAAGAGTTGAGAAGTTTTTCGACTAGTTCTATTATAAATTTTTCTATTAATGAGAAAATTAAATATTAAAATCATTTTTCAAATGATGGGTTTTTTACTCATTTTTAATGGTTTTTTTATGTTCATTTCTGGAATAATTAGCCTGAATTATAATGATGGTGCAGCGCGAGGAATTTTTCTTTCCGGTTTACTCACGATAATAACCGGAGTAATTTTTAGATTCGTTACGAAGGGCTTTAAAAAAGAAATAAAAAAACGGGAAGGATATATAGTGGTTACCCTAGGTTGGGTTTTGATGTCATTATCAGGATCATTACCCTATTTATTAACAGGATCGATTCCTTCCTTTACCAACGCCTTTTTTGAAACTATATCCGGTTATACAACCACGGGCGCCTCTATTTTAGACAATATAGAAATTATGCCCCAAGGCATTTTATTTTGGCGCAGTACAACGCATTGGATTGGCGGAATGGGTATTATTGTTTTGACCATTGCAGTCTTACCATTATTAGGAATTGGTGGTATGCAACTTTTTGCGGCAGAAGCACCGGGACCCTCGGCCGATAAGTTACATCCAAGAATTACAGATACTGCGAAAAGATTGTGGTATATCTATTTGGGTTTGACCGTTGCTGAAGCCCTATTTTTAAATCTTGCTGGCATGAGTGTATTTGATGCTGCTAATCACGCTATGAGTACCCTGTCGACAGGCGGATTCTCAACCAAAAATGCAAGCATAGCATATTGGAATGACCGACCTTTGATTCAGTATATCATTATTATTTTTATGTTTTTAGCAGGAACGAACTTCGTGTTGAGTTATTTCGCATTTAAAGGTAAAATTAAAAAAGTTTTACACGACGAAGAGTTTAAGGTCTACTTCTTTAATATAGTAGGCATTGCCTTAATCGTTGCCCTGATTATTTATTTTAAGGCTAATGTTTCCCAAATACCCACCGAAACGCAACTAATAGCACATCCAATGGTATATGGTGAATTCGAAAGTTCTCTTAGACATGCCTTATTTCAAGTAGCTTCTATTATTACCACAACCGGGTTTGTTACGGCCGATTTTACAATATGGACGCCCTTATTGACCATACTGTTTTTTATCTTGATGTTTTTTGGGGCATCGGCAGGTTCTACGGCAGGAGGTGTAAAAATCGTTCGACATATCATTATGATTAGAAATGGAATTTTAGAATTTAAACGAACAATTCATCCAAATGCCATCATTCCCGTAAGGTATAATAATAAAACTGTGGCTCAAGATATTGTGTTTAATATCATGGCATTTTTCATTCTTTATTTAATAGTTTTCGCACTAGGCGCATTGGTATTTGGTTTACTAGGATTAGATTTTGTAACTTCACTCGGCGGATCGGCTTCTTCATTAGGAAACGTCGGACCTGCATTTGGCAAGTTAAGCCCGGTAAACAATTTTAATAGTTTACCAATGTTGGGTAAATGGTGGTCGGCATTTTTGATGTTATTGGGTAGACTAGAGTTATTTACTGTTTTGATATTATTTACACCTTACTTTTGGAAATCTCATAAATTTTGAAAATTAAAGATCAATTACATAGAGAAATCATCTTGGAAAAAATCCCTCTGCGGATTATTTCACTGGTTCCCTCACATACCGAATCATTATTTGATCTTGGATTAGGAGACAACATAGTTGGCATTACTAAATTTTGTGTGCATCCAAAACACCTCAGTTCAGAAAAAACGATTGTTGGTGGTACTAAAAAAGTAAATTACAAGAAAATTAAAGATTTACAAGCAGATCTTATCATTGCCAATAAAGAAGAAAATACTGAAAACATGGTGTATGAACTCGAAGATATAGCACCTACTTATGTTTCTAACGTATATTCTATTGGTGATACATTGAAGTTTATTCTAGATATGGGTAAGCTATGTGATAAATTAGAAAATGCTAAAAAATTAGTTGAAGAAATTGAAAATTCTGTAAAAAAATTTAAAAATAATATAGAGGAATACCCATCCAGAAAAGTCGTTTATTTTGTTTGGACAAAACCATGGATGGTTGTAGGTGGAAATAATTATATCAACGAAATACTTGAGTTAAATAAGTTCGAAAATATATTCGATAGTGCCGACAGGTATCCGGAAATATATGTCGAATATTTATCCGACCTAAATCCTGAACTCATTTTACTACCTTCAGAGCCGTTTCCTTTTAAAAAGTCGCATATTAAAGAATTAAAAGAACACATAGACGCGAAGTTTCTTCTCGTAGACGGCGAGATGTTTAGCTGGCATGGATCTCGATTATTAAAAGCCCTCCCATACTTTGAATCTTTACATAAGATACTCAATAATTAATTACTATTAAGACATTGATTCAAAGAACCTGCTATGTTGATAAACTTAAAATATCATCCTAAAGGACTGTTAAATAAATATTTAGTAAATTAGCAATTAAGACCGATACAGGTACCTTTTCAACCCCTAGAACCTCTATCTTGCTATGATATTAATATCAAAATTTTTAATACCTAAAAATTATAATGGATTGGCCATTTATCCATTTATTTTTATTAAAAACAAGTCATTGTCGAGTAATTCGGTATTGATCAACCATGAACGCATTCATTTAAGACAGCAATTAGAACTGCTATGGGTTTTCTTTTTTTTATGGTATATTATTGAGTTCTTGGTTCGGTTAATGGTTCTACGAAATTGGAATAAAGCATACCATGCCATTAGTTTTGAAAGGGAGGCATATCAAAATGAAAGCAATTCTTCATACTTGAACGACCGTAAATTCTGGACCTTTTTAAAATACTTCAATTAAATTAAATCGATTTATAATTGTAAATTGCATCTATAATTTCTTAGAGATAAAATGGAGCAAATTCAGGCCTATATTCCCAAAAATAAAATTAGAATTGTAACTGCAGCCTCACTCTTCGATGGCCATGATGCGGCTATTAATATCATGAGGCGTATCATACAGGCTACCGGAGTTGAAGTGATTCATTTAGGGCACGACAGAAGCGTAGAAGAAGTTGTAAATACTGCTATTCAAGAAGATGCCAATGCCATTGCCATGACATCCTATCAAGGTGGACATAACGAATATTTTAAATATATGTTTGATTTGTTGAATGAAAAAGGAGCTTCACAAATTAAAATATTTGGCGGTGGTGGCGGTGTAATTTTACCTGAAGAAATAAAAGCCTTAGAAAAGTATGGTATTACGAAGATCTATTCACCTGATGATGGTAGGAAAATGGGTCTACAGGGAATGATTAATGATATGATCAAACAATGTGATTTTCCTACGGGAAATCAAATAATATCATCCATTGCTGATCTGCCAAAAAAACATAATGCCGACCTTGCCAACTTAATTTCAGCAGCAGAAAACTTTCCAGATAAGCATAAAGAACTCTTAGAATCCATAAAAAAATCTGCATCGAAAAGTAAAATTCCGGTATTGGGAATTACAGGTACTGGAGGTTCTGGGAAATCATCACTTGTCGATGAATTGGTTCGAAGGTATTTGGTTGATTTTAAAAATAAAACCATAGCGATCGTTTCTGTAGATCCATCTAAAAGAAAAACTGGTGGTGCATTACTGGGTGATAGAATTCGGATGAATGCCATCAAGAACAATAGAGTTTATATGCGCTCTCTAGCTACAAGGCAATCAAATTTAGCATTATCAAAACATGTAAGTTCTGCTATTAATATTTTGAAAGTCGCGCAGTTTGATCTTATTATCTTAGAGACATCCGGTATCGGTCAGTCAGATACAGAAATATTAGATCACTCTGATGTTTCACTATATGTGATGACTCCTGAATATGGCGCCGCAACACAGCTGGAAAAAATAGATATGATCGATTTTGCCGATGTTATCGCCTTGAACAAATTTGATAAAAGAGGCGCTTTAGATGCATTGCGCGATGTTAAAAAACAATACCAGCGCAATCATAATTTATGGGAAACAAAGGTTGATGAGATGCCTGTATTCGGAACCATAGCATCTCAATTTAATGATCCCGGGGCAAATACCTTATACAGTGTTTTAATTAATAAGATCAATCAAAAGACAGGGGCAAATTTTAAAAGCAATTTTCAAATTACCAATGAATTATCTGAGAAACAATTTATTATTCCCCCTAATAGAACGCGTTATTTATCAGAAATAACCGAAGGTAACAGAGCCTATGACAAATGGTGTTTTGAACAAAAAACCATCGCCCAAACCTTATTTGGAATTTATAAAAGCATTGAATCTTTTTCAGGTTTTATTATAAAAGATATTAAGAATTTTGATGAGGAAATCGATAAAATTCTAGATAAAACGAATAAGGATAAACAAGATATTATTAAAATTCTTAAAGCTGAGTTTGACAAGGTTAAAATGGATCTAAATCCCCATAATTGGGAGTTGATCATACATTGGGAAAACAAAAAGCAATCATATAAAGATGGGGTTTATTCGTTTAAGGTTCGTAATAAAGAGATCAGCATCGAGACCCATACCGAATCATTATCACATTTAAAAATCCCTAAAATTTCCATGCCGAAATATGAAGCATGGGGTGATATTTTATTATGGAGTTTACAAGAAAATGTACCGGGAGAATTTCCGTTTTCCGCTGGAATTTATCCCTTTAAAAGAACAGGTGAAGATCCTGCACGGATGTTTGCTGGCGAAGGTGGACCAGAACGTACAAACCGGCGATTTCACTATGTGAGTTTAGGATTGGATGCGAAACGCCTTTCAACGGCATTCGACTCGGTTACGCTTTATGGAAATGATCCGCATAAAAGACCTGATATCTATGGAAAAATTGGTAATGCCGGTGTTTCTATATGTTGTTTAGATGATGCCAAAAAATTGTATTCAGGTTTTGAATTAACAAACCCTTTGACATCGGTATCCATGACAATTAACGGTCCGGCCCCGATGCTCCTCGGCTTTTTTATGAATGCCGCGATAGATCAGGAATGTGAAAAATATATAAAAGAAAAAGGTCTTGTTAAGGAAGTTGAGAGAAAAATTGAGGAAATTTATAAGGATAAAGGTATTGCCCGCCCACTATACCAAGGTAATTTACCACAAGGGAATAATGGCCTGGGGTTAATGTTACTTGGTGTTACGGGCGACGAAGTCTTACCTGCTGACAAATATCAAAAGATAAAGACAGAAACAATTGCCAAGGTACGCGGTACCGTTCAAGCTGATATCTTAAAAGAAGACCAGGCACAAAATACATGTATCTTTTCCACCGAGTTCGCCTTAAGGTTAATGGGTGATGTTCAGGAATACTTTATCGAGCATAATGTGCGAAATTTCTATTCGGTTTCCATTTCCGGATATCATATTGCCGAAGCCGGTGCGAATCCTATTTCCCAATTAGCTTTCACCCTGGCTAACGGTTTTACCTACGTTGAATATTATTTATCACGGGGCATGGATATAAATAAATTCGGGCCTAATTTATCATTTTTCTTTTCAAATGGTGTCGATCCGGAATATGCGGTGATAGGTCGCGTAGCCCGTAAGATCTGGGCCAAAGCAATGAAGTTAAAATATGGAGCCAATACCAGGGCTCAAATGCTAAAATATCATATCCAGACCTCAGGTCGATCATTGCATGCACAAGAAATAGATTTTAATGATATTAGAACAACATTACAGGCCTTGTATGCCATTTATGATAATTGCAATTCCTTACATACCAACGCTTATGATGAAGCCATTACAACCCCTACAGAAGAGTCTGTTAGGAGAGCCATGGCCATACAATTGATCATAAATAAAGAACTTGGGTTGGCAAAAAACGAGAACCCCATTCAAGGCGCTTTTATCATCGAAGAATTGACCGATCTCGTAGAACAAGCGGTGTACGCTGAATTTGACAGGATCACAGAACGTGGCGGCGTTTTAGGAGCTATGGAAACCATGTATCAACGATCTAAAATACAGGAGGAAAGTTTATATTATGAAACATTGAAACACAACGGAGAGTTTCCAATTGTTGGAGTTAACACCTTTTTAAGCAGTAAAGGTTCTCCAACCATTATACCTAAAGAAGTTATCCGCGCTACAGAAAAGGAAAAGAAATATCAGATTAAGGTTGTGGAAAATTTAAATAAAAGGAATGCCAACAAGGTAGCTGAACAAATTACACTTCTGCAGCAAAAGGCCATTCACAATGAAAATATTTTTGAACAATTGATGGAAGCAACTAAGGTATGTTCTTTAGGTCAAATTACACATGCACTCTTCGAAGTTGGCGGGCAGTATAGAAGGAACATGTAGATATTTCTAGTTTTAGAACCTATAAAAAATATGACGGCCTATGAATTCCTTCTATCTTAGTAATTTAAATCTTTAATGTGAGCTAAGAAGATTTTTATATTCTAAGCTAAATATATTGCGCTCTTCATTTTTTAATAATGCCTTAGATACAAATTTCGAATGGGCTAAATATTTATTAATTCAATTTTAAAATTGAAATTATCCGTTTTATTAAGAATTTTCCTATTTTAGAAGAAGTAATCCTATCGTTTTGAAACCAATCATTTATATATTCTTATTCTGCTGTTATTTGTCTTCATTTTCTCAAGAATTAAAATTTAATAGGGGTGAAATTATAGATTCAGTTTTAGTTAGCGCTAATTCAAACGAATCATTCGCACTTTATCTTCCCATGCAAATTAATCTTTCAGAATTTTCACCGATAATTTTCATTTATGAGCCTATGGGCAGAGGGGAAATTGGCATCCTTCCATTTATAAAAACTGCTGATACATATGGATATATATTAGTTTGCTCTAATAATTCGAAAAACGGACCTTATGAACAAAACTTTGAAGTGGCAAATAGGTTATTCAGTAAAATATTTTCTGATTTCAATATCCATAAAAACAGAATTTATACCTCCGGATTTTCGGGTGGTGCACGACTGGCCTCTAAAATTGCAAATTTAACTCAACAGATTCAAGGTGTAGTTGCCTGCGGTGCAGGGTTTTCTTCAATCAATGGTGAATTACCAAATTCTGGCAATTTCTCCTATGCAGCCATTGTAGGTGATGAAGATATGAATTTTAAGGATCTGTATACTACCAAAGGTATTTTAGATAGATTAAAAATGTCAAATGAACTATTCGTATATGAAATGAATCATAAATGGCCTGATCAAGAACAAATTCTAAGGGCATTTGATTGGATGCAATTGGAAGCCTATAACAAAGGAATTATACCCACAGATCATCAAAATATAAGAAAAATATATTCCAAATATTACATCAAGGCTAAAATGTATGAAAATGAGAACAAACTTCTTTCAGCATTTAATGAGTATAACAGAATTCGGAAAAACTTCTCAAAATATTATAAATTAGATAGTATCATTAATAAAATAACACTCTTAAAAAATAATAAAAATTATAAAAGAGAAAAGAAGAATTTAATTTCAAATTTCGAAAAAGAAACAGCTTATACCGAATCACTATTAGAACAATTTAAAAAAGATATTAAAAAGATGGATCCTAATCTTAACTGGTGGATTACAGAAATAAATAAACTTAAGAAAAATTTGGAAAAGGCAAATTATAGTGAAAGTAAAATGTTGAATAGACAACTTTATAAAATGTTTGCATTAGCTATTGAGACAGTGAGTATAGGGAATACTATTCAACATATTAACCAATCTATATTCTGTTATGATATTTGTATATTGATTTACCCAAAATATTCTTTACCTTATTATAAGCAAATAGAAAATTATATGAATAAAAATAATGAGGAAGAAGCATTAAGATATTTAGAAAAGTTGCTCAATACAGGCTATAGTGATTTCAATTCCTTAAAAGAAAATACAGCCATTAAAAAATTGAAAAATAATAAAAGGTTTCAAGAGTTAATAAAATTGTAACAAGTATTATTTTGATATTCTTCTTAGCCAAAAACTTAACAGTACTGCAATTAAACATAAAAACCCCATGAAATACCAATTTGCGTCAAAACCAAATCTATCTACCACCTCCATCCCAGTTTTTGCACTAAAAATATGTGCCAATGAAAATGCCATGGTATAAAGCGCCATATACATGCCTTCCTTGCCTTTCACCGCTCGTGTCATGGCGAATGAGTTGGTGAATGGAAAAGCTAACATTTCGGCCACTGTTATGATGATCATGCTTATTACTAAAACTCCAACCCAATTTGAAATGTTCAACACAAAAAAACTAGCTGCAAATAGTATTAAACTTCCTGAAATAATAGAAATTTTGTTAAAAAGCGACTGTTCAAGTTTATGTATAATTGGCATTTCTGTTGCAAAAATAATGATACCATTAAGAGACATCAACAAACCGATATGCACTTCAGACAAACCATAAATATCTTTATAGTATAATGGCATTGTTGAAAATAATTGCATAAAGGTAAATCCCATTAAAAAAACAATAAATAAGAAGATCCAATACGGCTTATCTTTAAAAATTCTTGCGTTGATTGTTTCATCATTTGTAGATTCTCTTTTTAAGAACTCCTTATTTTTTAGCACCGCTTTAAACACCAGTATGGCTAAAATACAGGTAATCCCATCTATCCAAAATAAACCACGATAACTTATAAATGCGATGATCAAACCACCCAAAAATGGTCCAAAAGAAAATCCCAGATTAATGGCCAAGCGTATTAAAGTTAAAGAGCGTGTTTGATTCTCTGGTTTACTGTATGCATTCAGCGATACAAATATGGCGGGCCTAAAAGTATCTGCAACTGTCATCGTTATAAATACCCCCAAAACAAAGCCCCAGAAAGAAGTGACATATTGCAGCCCAATAAATAAAAAGCCTGTGAGCAATAAACTCCAGAACATTACTTTATAATAACCAATCTTATCTGTTAATTTACCCCCTAACCAAGACCCTAAAAAGGATCCAATCCCGAAACTGCTCATAACCCAGCCTACTTCCGATAGCGTAAACCCTAAGTGTTTGGTCAAGTATAATGTTAAAAATGGGATGACCATTGTACCTGCCCTATTTATAAAGGTTATCAGGGCCAACCACCATATTTCAGGAGAAAGACCAGTAAAGGAATCTTTATAAATTCGATATGCTTTATTTAACATTTTTAAAAACTAAAAAAACCCAGCACATTGCCAGGTTTATAAAATTTCGCATTTTCTGATAAATTAACTACCGCCATAAAAAGCGTTCTTACAAAGTATATTTTGCATCCTAATTAAAATACCTTTGAAGTTATAATAAATATTTTTTAAGCATGTAACAGATCAAAACTACAAAATATTTTTAATCATAAACTTTGATTAATTCATATCTTTGATTAAAATTCTAGGGCTGTGCAAAAAATAAGTTTTCTAATACTTTTAATGATCACTTTTACCGGATGTTCTCAAAAAAAAATAAAATTTGATGACTATACAGCATCCATTAAGGATTTTCAATATGAAATGAATAAAGAATTTTCTGATGCAGAAACTTCACCTTTGACAGAAGAAGATCTAAAAGATTTCAAAACCTTAGTTTTCTTTCCTATAGATTCAACTTACAAGGTCAAAGCAAGGTTTGAATTGGAAAAGAATCCCATATTATTTGAAATGCCTACGACCACGGATAGATTGCCTATTTACAAGACTTATGGCAAGGCTACGTTCAATTTACAAGGCAAAGAATTAATACTACATATTTATCAGAATCAGGAACTCATTCAAAAACCCGAATACAAGAATCATTTATTTATACCTTTTACCGATAAAACGAATGGCGTTGAAAGTTACGGAGGAGGAAGATATATTGACGTTGAGATTCCTTACGATGATACTATCATAATAGATTTTAATAGATCTTACAATCCTTATTGTGCATATAATTATAAGTATTCATGCCCTATACCACCTAAGGAAAATAATTTACCAATTGCTATTTACGCAGGTATTAAGACCTTCGATAATCATTAATTTATAACATGGAAATTAGAGAGGACATTATACAATCACATCAGCGCATTTTACCATATATTCATAATACTCCGGTATTTACTTCGCATATGATAAATACAATTTCGGGTGCTGATTTGTATTTTAAATGTGAGAACTTTCAAAAAATGGGTGCCTTCAAAATGCGCGGAGCCACTAATGCCATATTACAATTATCGAAAGAACAACAAGGAAAGGGCGTTGTAACACATTCATCGGGTAATTTCGCGCAAGCGCTGGCCCTGGCTGCTAAGAATTTAGGAATAAAAGCCTATATAGTAATGCCTAAGAATGCCCCGGACGTAAAGAAAAATGCTGTGCAGGATTACGGGGGATTGATTACGGAGTGTGAGCCCACTTTGGAAGCTAGAGAAAGTACAGCGAAAAAAATAGAATCAGAAAAAGGGGCCACTTTTGTACATCCTTTTAATGACTTCAATGTTGTATTAGGCAATGCAACAGCAGGTAAAGAATTGCTTGAAGCATATCCCGATTTAGATGTGATCGTTGTTCCAGTAGGAGGTGGAGGACTGGTTTCGGGTGTAGCGCTAAGTGCCATTGCCTTTGGTAAAAATTGTAAAGTTATTGGCGCAGAGCCATTGAATGTTGATGATGCCTATAGGTCAATAGAAGCGAACAAAATAGTGTATAATAAAACAACAGATACCATTGCAGACGGTTTAAAGACTTCCTTGGGAGATATTACTTTTAATATTATAAATAATCATGTCGAAAAGATAATTCGTGTAACGGAAAAGGAAATTGTAGAAGCCATGCATTTAATTTGGGAACGAATGAAAATAATCGTAGAACCTTCCAGTGCGGTGGCATTGGCGGCCGTTTTAAAATCGAAATCAGCGTTTTCAAATAAAAAAGTTGGTTTAATGATGTCTGGAGGGAATGTCGACTTAAGCAAATTGCCATTTTAAAACACCATTTTCAAATAAAGCAACTAATTTAATTTATTGGTATCTTATAATAAATCGATTCTTATGAGAACAATCGGATATCTATTAATTTTAATATTATTTTTTGGATGTTCACCAAATGATAATGAGATTACACTGATAAGGGTTAAGAATATAAGTTCTAATGACTTCTCTGATGTTATTGTTAATACGAGCGGTGGCCAAAATAATTATGGAAATATTATTTCCAACGAGGTTACTGGGTATAAATCATTTGATTTTGCCTATTCCTATGCCTTTGTAGAATTGAAGATCAATAATGACACTTACACTGTTCAGCCTATAGATTATGTAGGTGAAACACCCATTAAACCCGGCAAATACACCTACCAAATTGATGTTTTACCTAATGGAGATCAATATTCGAGTTTGATTCTAACCCTCGTAAAAGATTAATACGTTTTTACCAAATACATTCCAAAAAAGACAGCGGCTAATCCGGCGGCAAAACTAGCGATGGTGTATAAAAAGAAGAGAGTAAAGTTACCCGTTTTTAAAAACAGGTGATTTTCGTAGGCAAAAGCAGAAAAGGTAGTAAAACCACCACAAAATCCGGAAGCCAGTAATAATGTTTGATTCTGATTCAATGACTGGTTTTTTATGGCTAAGCCTAAGATAATTCCAATAAAAAGGCTGCCAAAAATATTAACCATAAAGGTTCCATAAGGAATTCCCGAAACCGGATTATTTAGATATTTGGTTAATATATATCTTGCCATACTGCCAAATCCCCCACCTATAAAAACCAATAATAAATGTTTCATCATTTTAACTTTACCTTGTCAGCATCAGTTGCATTCCATTTCCCCGTGACTGTTCCTTTATTCAGGGTAACTATTCCGGGATTTGCTCTTATAATTGTCTTTAATGTAGTTTCATCACAAAACAACAAGTCAAAATCTAAATCAAATTCGGCCTTTATATTGGCGAAATCAGATTCTTTTGATGCCGAAAATGCATACACATCATAACCATTTTGCATCGCTTGTGTTGTTAGTTCTTTTACATCGGGCAATACTTTTTTATTCGTTTTTGATATATCATACATCACCACCAACATCAATTTTTCGTTTTCCATTAATAAATCCGTAAAATCTATATCTTCACGTTCCATGGTAAAATCATGAATTGGCGGTTCATAACCTTTTTCAATTAATTTCGTTTTCCTGTCTACAAAAGTAGCACCCTCAATATCCCAAGGTTTTTCTGCTGTAGTAAACTCTTTATCTTCACCATTTACATTATAAATCCATGTATCTTCATAAATAGGCTGTTGGGCCCCTTCGGGAAATTCCATGCCTGCAGGAATATTTTTACCTATGGCATAAGGTCTGAAATCTATAATTGGCAAATGTTGTAAAACATAATAGGTGATAAACAAAAAAATGAAAAAAGAAACAAAGGATACCCATTTAACAAGATTTTCGCTCAACAAAGGTTTTATGTGCTTCGTTTGTAATAATAGAAACAGGATCAACCCGACCAATATAATATTTTTATAAAATGTTTCCCATGGGGTTAGGGTAATGGCATCACCAAAACAGCCGCAATCGGTAACTTTATCAAAATATGCCGAATACCATGTTAAGAACAGAAAGACCAGTATAATGATCAACAAACTCCAAACAGTAACTTTGGGTTTATAACCCACCAAAAGGGTTATCCCCAACATGATTTCTACTAAGATTAAAAAAATGGAAAATGGTAGTGCATACGGAATTAGGAATTCGAGATTCAGCACATCGGCACCAAAATATTCCTGAAATTTATAGGCAGAACCTAATGGATCTACCAATTTAACAAAACCCGAAAAAATAAACGTTATTGCAACGAGTATCCTGGCAATATGTGTTAGAAATTTCATTAATTATTTTTTTTATTCATCAAGATCAGTGCGAAAACAGCATAATTGATCATATCCTGATAATTGGCATCGATTCCTTCTGAAACAATGGTCTTTCCCAAATTATCTTCGATCTGCTTCACGCGTAACAATTTCTGCAAAATCAGATCGGTTAAAGAACTAATACGCATTTCACGCCAGGCTTCACCATAGTCATGGTTTTTATTTTCCATTAAGGACTTTGTAATTGCAATATGTTTATCATATAACTGTATAGACTCCTCAAGATCCAGATCTGGTTCATCCGCGACCCCCTTCTCTAGTTGGATCAAAGCCATAATGGAATAATTTATTATTCCAATAAATTCTGGTATTTCATCTTCATCAACCTTCTTAATTTCATTCTCTTGTAACTGTCGTATGCGTTGTGCCTTTATAAAAATTTGATCTGTCAATGAAGGTAATCTTAAGATCCTCCAGGCACTGCCATAATCCGTCATTTTATTAATAAATAGGTCTCGACATTGTTTAATTACAGCATCATACTGTTCTGAAGTTCTTTGCATTTTAACCAATATATTATTGAAAAACAGCCAAAAGCTATATGAATTTTACTGATGACCATCGGGACGAATTTATGAAAAAACTTACTAATTAGTCCCAACCGTTTGTTTATTTTTACAAGTATTATTCAATCAAGTAATAAATAAATGAAGCGTATTGCAGTTTTTTGTGGATCGAGTATCGGATTTAATCCGATATATGCCAAAAGCGCCAAAGAATTAGGATTATATATGGCGAAGAAAAATATAGGATTGGTTTTTGGAGGAGGAAAAATTGGAATGATGGGCGTTATAGCCGATACGGTATTGGAAAATAAAGGGGAAGTGATTGGTGTTATTCCGAATTTATTAAGGCATGAGGAAGTTGCACATACCAAAATAACGCAAATGATCGTAACTAAAAAAATGTCAAAACGAAAAGTAAAAATAAGTAAACTGGTAGATGGTTATATTGCTCTTGCCGGAGGATTTGGCACGCTGGATGAGATATTTGAAGCACTCACCTTAGGACAATTAGGTATTGAAAATAAACCTGTTGGCATTTTAAACACCAATGGTTTTTATGATAATGTCCTACGCCAATTAGATCTGATGGTAAAAGAAGGGTTTTTAAAGGGCGATAATAGGGAAATGTTTTTATCGAGCTCATCGGTTGAGGAATTGATCTTTAAAATGGACAATTATAAAGCCCCAGCAGTTTCTAAAGTCGTCAATAACCTAGCCGGTAAATAAAATAATATGCGAAGTATTAACTGTAAGGGAAAACTTATCGAGCTCAATTCGCCTCGAGTAATGGGTATTATGAATTTAACACCGGATTCCTTTTATGATGGCGGCAGATTAAAAAACGACAAAGAAATTCTATTACACGCCGAAAAACTCATAAACGAAGGTGCTACATTTATAGATATCGGTGGTTATTCTTCCAGGCCTAATGCTGAACATATCAGTGAAAAGGAAGAATTACAACGTGTTATCCCGGTAATAAATATGGTAATCGATAGATTTCCGGATTCATTAATTTCCATTGACACTTTTAGAAGTAAAGTTGCAAAATATGCCATTCAAAGCGGTGCTTGTATGATCAATGATATTTCAGCCGGAAATATGGATGAAAAAATGTTTAAAACAGTGGCAGAATTACAGGTTCCTTATATTATAATGCATATGAAAGGAACACCACAAACGATGCAAAAGAATCCGACCTATGATAATATCATTCAAGAGATCATTTTTTATTTTTCACAAAAAATTGGCGAACTAAGATCTTTAGGTGTTAACGACCTAATTATAGATGTAGGTTTCGGTTTTGGAAAAACAATACAGCAAAATTATATATTGCTTAAAAACCTTTCTCTTTTCAAAAGTTTAGAAGTGCCTATACTCACCGGTGTTTCAAGAAAATCTATGTTGTATAAAATGATAGATGCAACCGCCCAGGAAGCACTAAATGTAACTACTGTAGCTAATACCATTGCCTTATTGAACGGTGCTAATATTTTAAGAGTACACGATGTTAAAGAAACTATTGAAGCGATTAAAATTATCAACGCTTTAGAATAAATTATTACTTTTACAAAAAACCTATTCATTGAAGACCTTCAACTTTTTAGATTTTAGTTTTTTAGATATTCTTGATATAGTATTGGTGGCAATTTTGCTTTATTACGTATACAAGCTCATTAAAGGAACAGCCGCCATCAATATATTTTTAGGAATTGCCATTGTTTATCTTATCTGGAAACTTACGGTTGCCTTGAAAATGGAATTGCTTAGTGATATATTAGGCAAATTTCTAGGGGGCGGTTTTATTGCTTTGATCATCGTATTTCAGCAAGAGATCAGGAAATTTTTACTTATGGTGGGATCTACTAATTTCGCTACAAAAAAAGGGTTTATTAAACGACTAAAATTTTTAAAATCTGATGATATAATTACTACTGATGTCGCCAGTATAATTTCAGCATGTGAAGATATGTCTAAGACCAAAACCGGTGCCCTTATCGTCATTGAAAGAAATAATAGTCTAGATCTTATAAAACAGACCGGTGATGAAATGCATGCCGAAGTAAACAAACCGTTGCTAAAAAGTATTTTTTATAAAAACAGTCCATTACACGATGGTGCCGTTATTATTGAAGATAATGTCATTACTGCCACCAGGGTCATTCTCCCCGTTGAAAAAGATATTTCAATTCCTGCAAGATTCGGATTAAGGCATAGGGCTGCCATGGGTGTCACTATGAGATCGGATGCTTTGGCAATTGCAGTTTCAGAAGAAACCGGACAAATTTCCTATATCAAAAACGGCGAATTCATTTTATTTAACAATACTGAAAGCTTAATTGAAATGATAAAAAAAGACCTGGCTTAAATTAGCTTGCCAAGGCCGTAGCAAACTGGATCTCATATAGTTTACTATAATAACCTTTTTGTTTTAACAACTCCCTGTGCGTACCCATTTCTACAATTTCTCCTTTGTCAAGCACGATAATCTTATCGGCTTTTTTTATGGTGGCTAATCGGTGGGCAATTATTATTGAAGTTCTGTTTTTAGTAATTGTATCGGTTGCTTTTTGAATTAATTTCTCAGATTCGGCATCTATTGATGAGGTAGCCTCATCTAATACCAATATGGCAGGTTTGCTTACGTAGGCTCGTAAAAAAGCTATTAATTGTCGCTGTCCCGAAGATATCATTCCACCTCTTTCCTTCACATTAAAATGATAGTTATTGGGTAAACTCATGATAAAATTATGAATGCCTATTTTTTTCGCCGCCTCAGTGACTTCTTCCAAACTAATGGCCTTATTATTCAAGGTGATATTGTTTAAAATGGAATCGGAGAATAAAAAAACATCCTGTAAAACAACCCCAATTTGGTCTCTTAAAGACTGTAAAGTGAATTTATTTAGGTCGATATTATCAACAGTGATTGAGCCGCTATCTATTACATAAAACCTATTCAATAAATTTATAATTGTAGATTTTCCGGCACCCGTTGCCCCAACAACGGCAACGTTCTCACCTTGTCGTACATTGAATGAAATTCCCTTTAGAACAGGTTCATCTTTTATATAACTGAACCTGACTTTATTAAATTTAATATTACCTTTTAAATGTTGTGCAACCAAAGTTCCCGTGTCTTTTTCTTCGGCATCTTCGTCTAATACTTTAAATACCCTTTCGGCGGCAACCATGCCCATCTGCAGGGTATTAAACTTGTCTGCAATTTGGCGTAGTGGCCTGAATAACATACTGCTCATGGTAATAAAACTTGTAATTTCACCTAATGAAGCCGTACTATCTAAGGCGGCTTTTAATCCTCCGTACCACACAATTAATCCTAAAGTTATCGACGAAATAATTTCAATTATAGGAAAGAAGATTGAGTAATACCACACAGTTTTTATATGAGCTTTTTTATGTTTATCATTGATCTCAACAAACTTATCATACTCTATTTTTTCTCTTGTGAATAATTGTACAATTTTCATTCCCGTAACCCTCTCTTGAACAAAGCTGTTTAGGTTTGCTACTTGATTTCTAACGTCTTGGAAAGTCGCTTTTACTTTAATTTGAAATATTTTTGTCGCGTATATTATGATCGGTAAAACGGCCAAAACCAATAATGCCAACCGCCAATTCATCCAAAACATAACGATCATCACAACAATCATCTGAAGGGAATCACTTATGATCGAGAACAGTCCTTGTCCGAATATACTTGCTATGGTTTCAATATCCGATACTACCCGTGTTACCAACTTTCCTACAGGTGAATTATTAAAATATTGCATTTTAAATTTCAACATTCGTTTGAACAATTGAGCTCTCATATCTTTAATGATATGCTGGCCTAACCAATTGGTAAAGAACATGAATAGAAATTGCATTATGACCTCTATAAATAACACACCGAGCATCAACAAACTGAATTTCAATAACATCTCAGCGTTTTTATTTATGATATAGTCATCTACGATCATTTGTAGTAACACCGGGCGTACTGCAGATAAACCGGCGAGCAATAAAACGGAAGCAGTTGAAAGCAAAAACTGAAAGCGATAACGCCTAACATATGACATTAATCGCTTAAATAAATTCAAGTCAAAAACCTTACCTGATACTTTTTCGCTCATTATTTGATCTTTACAACATTATTAGGATAAGCTACCTGGGTTAAAAATAATCCTTGTGCCGGTACTGAGAATCCGGCTTCACTCCTATCCTTACTTTTTAGAATGGCAATTACATCCTCCTTGTTTTTTTTACCTAAACCAACATCTATTAAGGTTCCAACTATTGCTCTCACCATATTCCTTAAAAACCTGTCTGCCGTTATATAAAAAGTGAGCTCGTTGCCATTAATTACCCATTTAGCTTTGGTAATTACACAATTATAGGTTTTTACATCGGTTTTCGATTTCGAAAAACATTTAAAATTAGTGTATTCCAATAACATGGAAGCAACTTCATTCATTTTATCGATATCTAAGTTTTGTTGATGAATTTGCCAGGTGGTGTCTAGTAAGAAGGGATTACGGCCTAACCAAATTCTATATTCATAGCTTCTACTTATTGCACTAAATCTTGCGTGTACATCGTCAGGCACAAGAAAAATGTCCTTTATGACAATGTCATCGGGCAAGAAGGCATTCAATTTTTGTTTTAGTTCTGATTCGTTAACATGCGAGTCAATATCAAAATGCGCAAATATTTGCAAAGCATGTACACCAGCATCTGTTCTACCCGCTCCAACGATAGAAACCTCTTCTCTTAAGATCGTATTGATAGCATTTGTAACTAATTCCTGAATAGAGGGATCATTGGGCTGAATTTGCCAACCATGATAATTCTTTCCATTAAATGAAATCTCTATAAAATATCTCAAGAAGTCGTATTTTTGTTAAAAGGCAAAGATATAAAATCAACTTTTTTAACCTCATAATGAAACCTTAAATAAATTATTCTTATTGAAAAAAATTCTTTTACTTTCAGATACCCATGGTTTTATTGATGATCAAATTTTAAAATTTGTAAAACAAGCGGATGAAGTCTGGCATGCTGGTGATATAGGAGATATAAAAGTTGCTGATGCGATTCGTTCTCTAAAACCATTACGAGCCGTTTATGGAAATATTGATAATTCGGTAATCAGAACCGAATTCCCATTAGATAATCGATTTATTATAGATAAACTCGATGTATGGATGACACATATAGGTGGTTATCCAAACCGGTATGAGGCAAGGGTTAAAGCTGAATTTGAGTTAAATCCACCCAAACTATTTATTTGTGGACATTCCCATATTTTAAAAGTAATGAATGACAAAAAGTTTAAACTCTTGCATTTAAATCCAGGAGCTGCTGGTAAATATGGATTTCATCAGGTAAGAACTATGCTAAGATTTGAAATAAATAATGGGCGGGTTGAAAATTTAGAAGTGATCGAATTGGGTAAGAGAGGTTAAGCAGCTTTTTTATGTTGAATGGGTACTAAAATAAATATGCTTGTTCCATTTTCACTAGAAGAGATGATATTAAAAACGCCCTTCATAACCTTTACCCGCGCACCAATATGACTCAGGCCCAATCCGTCTTTGTATTTTGCTTTTTTGACATCAAATCCAATTCCGTCATCACTTATTCGAATGCTTAACATGTCCTTTTCGCGATGAGCCATCATAATGGTAGCATTAGAAGCTTTACTGTGTTTCAAAATATTATTGATAAGTTCTTCTATGATATTATGGATCTTGATCTCAAAATCCTGATCATACCTTTTGATACCATTATCATCGCTATGCAGGGTGATCTCAGAATTGGAATATTTCTGACACATATCGTGCACCGCGAATGCCAAACCAAATTTTAATAGTACTGATGAAATTAATTCATGCGATAAGTCTCTAATCTTTACGGAGGCTTCATTTACTATAGCCTGGGCTTTTGAAATTTCTTGGGGAGCATCTTTTTTTAATTGGGCCTTTGATGCTTGTAGGTGTAAATTGGCAGATGATAATAAGGCACTAACACTATCGTGTAATATCTCTGCAATAGATTTTCTTTCTTTCTCTTTAGCATCAATGGTTGCATTGATGATCTTGGTTTGCGTTTCGTTCTCTAATTGTTCTAATTTACTACGTTGATTTAAACGATAATTCCGATAAAAAATATACCCAAATACTATAAATGCCAAAAATGCCATTGCAAGGCCATAAAAAAATACTTGTGCCCTAAAGGCATTTGATTCAGCCTCTTCAACTTCCTGTGCTTTTTTTGCCACATTAAATTTAGCTTCTATTTCTGTTATTTGTTGGGTACTATTTGCTCTTGATAAACTATCTGACAAGCTGGTGGCTTCTTCCAAAAATTTATAAGCATTTTTATAATCGTTCAATTGTTCGTTAACAAAGGCTAAATTATATAAAATATTTTCTTTTAAATTTAGCGCTCTATCAGAATTCATATGTTTTACATCTTCATATGCCTTAATATAATTTCTTTTGGCCTTTTCGAAATCTTGCTTCTTATAATAAATGGCGCTCAAATTTAAAATGGACACAGCCGTTTCTAAGGTGTCATTTAATGACTGCTTTATCTTTAAAGCTTTTTCACCATACTCCTCCGCGAGATCAAGGTCCTCAACATCAGATGCTAAAACACCCAAACTGTTATAAGTTTTCGCGATAATTTCTTCTGTAGTTTTGGTTATTTCATAATCAATAATTCTATTAAAAACAGAATCAGCTTTTATAATATCACCTTTATTATAATATACTTGTCCAATTGACCAGTAAGAATTTAAAATATTAATAGTATCATTTGCTGTTTTCGAACTATTTAGGGATTTTTTAAAATATAATAGCGACTTATCAAAGTTTCTCGCATTAAGGAAAATTTCTCCTATAAATGTTGCGTAATTAATCTTTAAATTAGATAATTTCGGTAGAAGTTCAATCTCTGAGAGACCATTTAGCAGTAAATTAATTGCCTTTTCCTGCTCATTGTTTCCGAAATAAGCTTTCGCTTTTATTAAATTTAAATTTAACCTATTTTCATCAATCTTGACATAGCTCGAATAATTTTCAAGCTCTTTTATTTTATTTAATGCAAGGTCATATTGTTTATTAACAATATTTTCATCGATCAGTTCTAATTTTTCGTCTATATAAATTTTTAAGCTATTACTCTGAGATTGAATGATCAAAGAATAAAAAATGAGGAAAAATAAAATTGAATAAAATCTTAATCGTGTTATGTGGTGTTGATTAAGAAGCATCATGGTTAGGGTATATTTTTAAAAAAGTACAGGAAAAGTACATTTAAAGAATTTCATTTTTCATCGCAAAAATTGCCAG
>CBDUPN010000002.1:0-82541 GCA_965369125.1 uncultured Aureibaculum sp.
CAATTATGATCTGTCCATCTGGTTTTGTATTTCCAATGGGTTCAATAACTTTATTGACACGCTGAACGCGTCTTTCGCCATTCGTAAAGGTCCCGTCTTTTTCAAAATACGAGGATGCAGGTAAAATTACATGGGCCATTTCGGCAGTAGCGGTCATAAATAATTCCTGAATGACGATCAGTTCGAGATTCTCAAATGCTTTGATGCTATGATTTGAATTCGGGTCGGTCATTATGGTATCTTCTCCCATAATATATAGCGCCTTGATCTTTCCATCCAAGGCTGCATCTAACATTTCGGGAATTTTCAACCCCTCTTTTTCCGGCATTTTTGCTACGCCATATTTTTCAGCATAATATCGTTGAATTTTCGGATCGTTCACATTTAAATATCCGGCACCTTGATGTGGCTGAACACCCATATCGGCCGCTCCTTGAACATTGTTTTGTCCGCGTAACGGATTTAAGCCAACACCTCTTTTTCCAACATTTCCGGTCATCATGGCGATATTAGACAATAACATCACGGTTTTACTCCCTTGAAAATGCTCGGTTACTCCCAAGCCATGGAATTCCATAGCCCGATCGGCAGAAGCATAAGCAATTGCCGCTTGTCTAACCAGTTCTTTGTCAACTCCTGTCAAGGCTGCTAACTCATCCATATCCAAATGGATCACATGATCTTTAAATTCTTCATACATTTCTGTATAAGCATTAATAAAATCTTCTTTCACCAAGCCTTCTTTGATAATATAATGGGCTATCATGTTAAGGATAGCCACGTTGGTACCTGGCCGTATTTGTAAAAAATATGTGGCTAATTCGGCTAATTTTGTTTCGATAGGATCAACAACGATCGAGGTTACGCCTTTCATAAAGGCCTGTTTTATTTTGGCTCCTGTTACCGGGTGACCCTTGACCGGATTTGCCCCAAATAAAAAGATAGCATCTGCATCTTTAAGATCGTCTACAGAATTTGTTGCAGCACCCGTTCCAAAGGATTGTTGCATGCCGTAGGCCGTAGGCGCATGGCATACCCTGGCGCATCCATCAATATTATTAGTCCCCAAAGCAACACGAATCATTTTCTGCATTAAATAATTTTCTTCATTGGTAGCCCTTGAAGATGAAATTCCGCCAATGGAATCGACACCATATTTCTGCTTGATTTCCAATAATTTTTCAGTGATAAAATCATAGGCTTCCTCCCAGCTAACAACTTCAAACTTTCCATTTTTTTTGATCATGGGTTCCCTAAGACGGTCGGGGTGGTCATAAAATTGGAATGCGAACCGTCCTTTTAGACAGGTATGTCCTTCATTTACCTCAGCCGTTACCGGAGCTTGTATCCCTTTTATTTTACCGTCAATCACAGCAACCTCTAATTGGCAGCCAACCCCGCAATAGGTACATGTAGTACGAACGGTTTTATCTGGTATTAGTGTTTTTGTCTCAAATTTATCGGTAAGGGCTTCTGTGGGGCAAGTTTGAACACAGGCACCACAAGACACACATGCGGATGCATCAAATGTAGTATCAAAGCCTTTAATAATACTCGTAGCAAAGCCACGGCCCGACATATTAAGGATCATCTCACCTTGGATTTCTTCACAAGCTCTCACACAACGATAACAATTGATACATTGAGACAGGTCTGATTTAATATAAGGATGTGCTCTATCTGGTTCGATATCGAGATGGTTATCACCTTTCGGGTAGCGAACATCGGGAATTCCTATTTGGGCTATTGTTTTTTGAAACTCGGTCGGATTTTTATCTGCAGGGGCAAAAACCTTGTCAGAAGGATAATCTGTCAAAACCAATTCAACGATATTTTTGCGTAAACGCTTCATTTTATCGGTATTGTGATAAATATATAAACCTTCAGCAACAGGCGTATGACAAGAAGCCACAGTTTTCGTTAAACCATTTTTTTCACGCGCAACTTCTACAGAACATACGCGGCAAGAACCAAAATTTTCCAGGCGATCATCCTGGCACATCGTAGGTATGGCATCTCTATTTTCGATGCGCCGAACGAATTCAAGAATTGTTTCGTTGCTCTTTATGTCGTAAGGATTATTGTTTATATATGCTTTCATATTAGATGTTGCTTTATTAATCATAATAAATCATGGTAAATTTTACTAAACTATCTAAATTAACCCTTTTTTCTTGCTATAACTGTAATATACATTTTAAATATTTAAATATATTTTATATCCTTGCAATTAATTTTTTAAAGATTTCAGATAATTTATTTGGATAAATTTAATATAAAATAATCAAATAGTAGATGAAGAACAAGGTACAT
Organism: uncultured Aureibaculum sp.; assembly: GCA_965369125.1. Lineage (GTDB taxonomy): Bacteria > Bacteroidota > Bacteroidia > Flavobacteriales > Flavobacteriaceae > Aureibaculum. The sequence goes on from CBDUPN010000002.1 coordinate 2,314, forward strand.
CTTATCACCTATGTTGACCGCCTGGCCCAAGGAGGCTTATTAGAATTACAGAATTTGCTGGATAAAGAGTTAAAAGATGTTTTTGGAGGTGTACATCTGTTACCTTTTTTCTATCCTATTGATGGAACAGATGCCGGCTTTGATCCTATAGACCATACCCAGGTTGACGCCCGACTTGGTTCTTGGGAGGATATTCATGCGTTGAGTGAGACCACTGATGTTATGGCAGATGTTATCGTTAATCATGTTTCTGCCAAATCTCCACAGTTTCTAGATTATTTAGAGCAAGGTGAAAAATCGAGATTCGCCAAGATGTTTCTTACGCTGAGTGCAGTCTTTCCAAATGGCGTAACAGAAAAAGAATTATTGAATATTTATAGACCACGCCCCAGTTTACCTTTTACTACGCTTGGTTTAAAAGATGGTTCTAAAAAAATGTTCTGGACAACATTTACATCTAACCAGATAGACATTGACGTTCAAAGCCCACAAGGCAAGGCTTATCTCATTTCCATATTAGAACAATTTCATAAAGCGGGTATTAAAATGATAAGGCTAGATGCGGCGGGCTATGCCATTAAAAAAGCCGGAACCTCCTGTTTTATGATTCCAGAAACTTTTGATTTTATCGATTGGTTCAGAGAACAAGCCACTTCCTGTGGGATGGAGGTACTGGTAGAAATACACTCATATTTTAAAAAACAAATTGAAATCGCGAAACAGGTTGACTGGGTATATGATTTTGCCTTGCCTCCCTTGGTGCTGCATTCCATTTTTAAAGGCACCTCTATTTATTTGAAAAAATGGATTGAAATAAGGCCCGAAAATACAATTACGGTACTTGATACCCATGATGGGATAGGTGTGATGGATGTGGGACGCTCTGGAGATTTACCGGGGCTGTTACCGGATGAAGAAATTGACAGTTTGGTGGAGGAGATACATGTTCGAAGCCAAGGTCAAAGTAAGGCAGCTACAGGTGCTGCTGCTTCAAATCTTGACCTTTATCAGGTAAATTGCACCTATTTTGACGCCCTGGGAAAAAATGAAACTCAATATCTATTATCACGTGCCATACAATTTTTTATGCCTGGTGTTCCACAAGTCTACTATACCGGATTATTGGCAGAGCCGAATGATATGGAATTACTTTCGAAAACAAATGTCGGCAGGGACATTAACCGCCATTATTTTATCGGGGAGGAAGTAATGATTGCTTTAAAAAGACCTGTTGTTCGGAAATTAATAAAACTCATTAAGTTCAGGAATTCTCATGACTCTTTTAGTGGCAATTTTACATTAGAAAATACAAATATGGATTCAATGATATTAAGATGGCAACATGAAGATAAATGGAGTACATTGGTTGTCGACTATACCGACCTTTCATTTAAAATTTCGTTTAATGAGAATGATAGCGAAAAAATCCTAAACTTATAAAAAGTCAAGTTCTATTTGAAATAGGTTTTAAGTTCATCATCAAAGTACTCTAATGCATTTTTAATAGGTAAAGGAATGCCACCACCTAAGGCGCATAATGAGCCTATTTCCAGAGTTTCTATAAGGTCGTTAAATAACTGCCGGTCAATTTTATAGTCTTCGTGTTGTGCCTTCTTTAGCATTTCAAAGCCGCGATGGGAACCGATACGGCAAGGGTAACATTTACCACAGGATTCATCAGCAGTAAACGCTAATAAATGCTCTAAAAATTGAACCATAGGAAATAGAGATGGAATAGACACAACGCTTGCATGGCCCAATAAAAATCCTTGGTTAGCAAATGATTCAAAATCAAGGGTAAGTTCACTTATTTTATGAATGGGTACAATGCCACCTAAGGGGCCACCAATTTGAACGGCTTTTACTGCGCTCTTAAAACCCTTGCCATATTCCTCAAACACAACCTTTAAAGGTGTGCCCATTTCCATTTCATACATTCCGGGCCTATTAAAGAAACTATCCAATGAAACTAACTTTGTGCCTGTAGATTTTCCATTTCCCAGCTTGGCATATGCATCCCCTCCATTTTGTAGGATCCAGTGTATGTTGGCAAATGTTTCAACATTACTTAGAACAGTAGGCTTTCCATATAGGCCATATTGAGCAGGGTAGGGCGGTCTTACGCGTACTTCGGGCCTTAATCCTTCAATGGAGTTCAACAGGGCAGTTTCTTCTCCGCAAACATAAGATCCTTGTCCGCGAATGATCTTGAATCTAAAATCATTAAATAAATTCAAGTCCTTAAATTCTTGAATGGCTTTATTAACCTTTCGGATAGAATCAGGATATTCACCACGAATGTACAAAACTCCGGTGTCGGCTCCAACCGTAATTCCGGCCATTAACATACCAAAAAGTACCTTATGAGGCTGATGCTCCATGAGATACATGTCAGAATAAGCACCGGGATCACCCTCATCTGCATTACACACAATATATTTTTTTTCTGAACGCTCTTTAGTAACGGCATCCAACTTAAAGTAAAAGGGAAATCCGGCACCACCACGACCTCTTAAATTCGATAATTTTAATTCGTCTATAACCTTTTCAGATTTATCCTTAAACGATTTTGCCAAAGCATAAAATGCTGCTATGCTATTAATGGTTGAGGTCAATATGGGAATAGTATTGCATTGTACTTCATATTCATTTGCTTGATACTCCTTTGTCGAAATTATTCTTTTTAGATGATCTAAATCGGAACTGGAATAGGTCTTATCATCGAACATAAAAGCATTGTTGTGATGGCAATGCCCAAGGCATGGTGCATGTCCGATCTTATCAGCACCTACTATTTTCTCGAGATCTTTAGTTAATTTATCCTGCGTTCCGGCCACCATGCAAGCTGTTCCATTGCAAACAAAAACAGTTTTATTTTGATTTTCAGGCTTTAAAAAATCATAGAAAGAGGCGGTACCTAAAACTACGGAATCATCTACCATAAAACGTTCGGCCAACTCATGAAACTCATCATAAGATGCTGGTTTTTTTGCCAGTTTTGATACTTGCTCAAAAAGGTTGTCATCTAGTTCCTTTCTAAATGATAATGATCTTATATTTTTATTGGCCATTGCTTTTCATATTGGTAGCACTAAAATACTAAAATTTAATAGGAACACATTATGACCCTGGTCAAACTTTATTGCAAACCAGCACTATATGTTTATTGTTGATGTCAGTTGTGAAGAATAGGTAATCACTGCCACCTTCCTTTAATTTCGTTTTTTTACGGATTTGGGCCACGCTTTCGGGAAAATTTCTAACCGTAACATTTGCTTTTAATAAAGGAATATGCTTTTTAATTTCTTTAGTTGAATATGGTATTATTCTATTGATCTTAAAACTCCTACCTGGAAAATTGATCAATTCATTACTTGTATATAAATGACTATTATTGTGTAATTTATGTAATTTTAATTGATGTGATACTTCATTAAATAAACCGGCTTTCATAATAGCTGAATTAGGCTCGTATAAATAGGTTTGAGGTAATGAAAAGCTAGCATCAACGTCGTTTTTATAGATCGATTCAAACGAATCAATAACTTCCTTTTGAATGTTAATGGCTTTGATACGTATTTCTTTTTGATAATTTTTTTCGAGTAAGAATAGTAATTCTTTAACTTCGTTTTGTACCGCAAGAATATGTACTTCCTTTGTGAATCGTAATTCGGTCAGGGCCTTCGAAATATCAAGCATTGGGGAAGTTTTAATAAGAATATGATGACTGTATTGTAATAATGTTTCCATATTTTCAGGAATGTTAGGCTCACAATCTTGGAGCATAAAGACCTTTCCCTTAATTTCATTTCTGCGCGACGGATCTGCATAGATCCAGTCAAATTGTTTTTCTGTGTTTTTTAAATAGGTAATGCCGTCATCCGAAATGGAAATAATATTCTCTGTTCCGAGCATTTCAAAATTATGATTGGCAATACTAGATAAACCCTCGCTAATTTCACAATGGGTAACTTCCTTGAACTTTTTTGAGAAATAATAAGTATCAACCCCATACCCCCCTGAAATATCTATAATGCTCATTCCCGAAATAATATTTGCTTTATAATGGGCTGTAATTTCAGAAGAGCTTTGTTCGATATTTAACTTTTCTGGATAATAAATATTGGATGTTTTAAACCAGGTGGGTAATTTATGTTCTGCTCTTTTTTTTGCTTCTATTTGCCCAACTAGTTCTTGGGTCGTTATATGTTCGAAAGGACTTCCTTTAAAAAGAAGTTTAGCAATGTCGGCGTTAAGATTTTCATTAATAAAACCCTGAACCTGCTTTTCTAGAAGTAATCGGTTAAATGTAAGATCTTTCACTTTCAATGTTCAACAATTAAAAGTCCTTGGTAAGTGATCTAACGATCTTATTCTCTGAAAGGAATTCCTTTAAAATAACTTTAATTGCGGTATATACAGGCACAGCTACGATCATGCCAACAACACTAAACAAGAGACCTCCAATCACGATCACTAAAAATATTTCCAAAGGATGTGATTTCACGCTTTTTGAGAAAATAAAGGGTTGACTAAAGAAGTTATCAACCAATTGGGCGAAAATATAACCTATCATCACATAAATAGTGGTAGGAATGATTTCGGTTCTAAAATCTAAGGCCAGGTTGCTTGTCATGGTTAAATTCAGCATCAACACACCTCCAATTAACGGCCCAATATAGGGGATCAAATTTAATATGGCACATAAAAAAGCGATGACAACGGCATTTTGTACATCGAAAATTAGAAGCACCGTTGTATAAATAACAAATAGAATGGTAATCTGCATTAACAGACCCAAAAAGTAACGAGATAGTAAATTTTTGATCATCTCAAGCGACTTTTGAAATCGCTCTTCATTTTTATCAGGGATAAAAATTAGTAAAGCATTATTCAATAGTTTGCTGTCTCTCATCAAAAAGAACGAAATAAAAAGCACTGAAAACAAACCTATACTAAAGCTTCCAACCGCACTGATCAGCGAGTTTAATAAATTAGGTATGGCTTGAACCCTAGATAAGATATCTACACTTTTTAATTGCTCAAAAATATTGATGCCTTTTTCTGCGAAGTAGGCGTTTACCTGGCCTAATAAATTTTCAATATTATATTCTAGTTGATTGATATCCAGCAGCGAAAGATTTTGACCTTGCTTGATAATAAGTGGAATAAACATAGAAATGAGACCAAAAACAAACAATATAAATATAAACATGGTCACAATGACCGCTAATGTATTGGCAAATTTTAATTTACTTCTTAAGAAAATGATTATTGGTCTTGCGATCAATGAAACAACCGCTGCAATCGCTAAATAAATGATAACAGATTGAATTTTATATAAAAAATAAAGAAGCAGGGCAACACCGATTAAAATCGTGAAAGCACGTAAAATTCCGTTCGCTATGATCTTTGAGTTCATAGGGTAAATATAATGATTTATTGAAAAGAAACTTACTTAAAACTCGCTGGTAAAATGCAATTTTACTGTTGGATACTTTTGTTGGGTCATTTGCACGGTGAAGGCCGAATCTGCCAAAAACACTAACTGACCTTGTTTGTCTTTTGCTAAATACCGCTGTTTGACACGCTTAAATTCTGCAAACTCTTCATTTTTTGGATCTTTAGGTTCGACCCAACATGCCTTGTGAACGTTTAAATTTTCATAGGTGCATTTGGCACCATACTCATGTTCCAAGCGGTATTGAATAACCTCATACTGAAGTGCGCCGACAGTTCCAATGACCTTTCTCCCGTTTAATTCCAAGGTAAAAAGCTGTGCTACTCCTTCGTCCATAAGCTGATTTAATCCTTTATTTAACTGCTTGGCCTTGAGTGGATCAGCATTGTTTACATAACGAAAATGTTCAGGTGAAAAATTAGGAATTCCTTTGAAATTTAAAACTTCTCCTTCCGTTAAGGAATCACCGATCTTAAAATTACCGGTATCATGAAGTCCGACTATATCACCGGGGAAAGATTCTTCTACAATTTCTTTTTTCTCGGCAAAAAATGCATTTGGACTTGAGAATTTTAATTTCTTGTTAAGTCTAACATGTAAATAGGGTGCATTACGCTTGAAGGTACCAGATACAATCTTTACAAATGCCAGTCTATCTCTATGTTTTGGATCCATATTGGCATGGATCTTAAAGACAAAGCCCGACATGGTCTTTTCTTTGGAGTCAACTAGTCGTTCTTCAGCTTTTTTGGGTTGAGGAGATGGTGCAATCTCTATAAAGCAATCGAGTAATTCCTTTACACCAAAATTATTTAATGCTGAACCAAAGAATACCGGTTGTAATTCACCATTTAAGTATTCAGCTCGATCAAAATCGGGATAGACTTCATAAATCAATTCTAATTCTTCGCGCAACTTGTTAGCTGCCGATTCACCTATATGCTTATCAAGTTCTGGATTCGTAATATCATCAAATTCAACACCTTCGGAAACCGTTTGCTTTTTATTGGATGTAAACAAATTAAGTTTCTTTCCCCAAATATTATAAATTCCTTTAAAATCATAGCCCATGCCTATAGGAAAACTCAAAGGCGTTACCCTTAATCCTAATTTTTGTTCAACTTCATCCAACAGATCAAAGGCATCTTTTCCTTCCCGGTCTAATTTATTAATAAAAACGATGATTGGAATATGACGCATACGACAAACTTCCACCAGTTTTTCTGTTTGTTCTTCTACACCTTTAGCAACGTCAATAACAACTATAACACTATCGACTGCTGTTAGGGTACGAAAAGTATCTTCAGCGAAATCCTTGTGCCCCGGTGTATCAAGTATATTAATTTTTTTGCCTTTATAATTAAATGCCAAGACCGACGTAGCAACGGAAATACCTCTTTGTCTTTCAATTTCCATAAAGTCGGAGGTCGCACCCTTCTTGATCTTATTATTTTTAACAGCACCAGCTTCCTGTATGGCTCCACCAAATAATAATAATTTTTCTGTAAGGGTGGTTTTTCCGGCATCGGGATGTGAGATGATTCCGAAGGTTCTTCTGCGTTGAATTTCTTTTAGGAAGGACATTGATGTTCTATGTGTTTTTATAATGGGCGCACAAATATATGCTTAATTAGCCAATTTGAAAATGAGGTGTGTAACAAATTAATTAATCACCTGTGCGCTGATGAATACATCATTTAAGGGCCATTGGTCGCGACCTGCCTTAAGGTTGGCGATTTTATCCAAAACGCCAAATCCCGAGATTACTTCGCCAAAAACCGTATGTTCTCCGTCTAAATGGTATGCTCCTTGTCTTCCTTGAATGATATAAAATTCAAACGGATTTGATTTCTTACTGGGATTATCTTCCCAATCCCTAGCAGCAGCTAAAGCACCATATTTATGTTTCCTATGATCTCTGAATTCAGGAGGAATAGTATAATTTTCATATTTGTTACGTATTCTCAATGTTTTAGAATTTTCAGCATTACCTCCCTGAACTATAAAATCGGGGACCACCCTGTGAAAACAGGTAGTATTAAAATATCCAACCTCACTTAAAAAGATAAAATTGGCCCGATGCAGCGGGGTATCTTCGTATAATTGAACTGTGATATTCCCTAAACGGGTTTTTAATAAAACTTTATTGGCCCTATTATTGTCCCCATACGCTATTAAGAAATCGATAGCATTCTTATGATTGATAGAATCGGGTGATTTTACTTTTGCTTTAGCATTTTTCTTAGCTTTTTTTACCGGTTGTTTTTTTGGTGCTACCTCAATTTTATTGGTTTTGTCAACTTGTTCGTTTTTACAACTAACATTTGCGATAAAAAATGCGACTAACAGTATAAATAATTTCCGATTCATTATAATTTGACGGCTTAACATGACAAAGATAGAAGTATTCAAAGAAACTTCGTAAATTCGACTTTTATAAAATATCTTATGTCTTTTAGGCTTAATTTACTATTTATCATCTTTGCTTTGTTGCTCCATTGTGGTGAAGTTTCTAAGTCAGATAAAAAATTAGAACATAATGAAAATATATCCTTGTACTTCGATTTGGAGGGTAATGAGGTTAACATATCCGATTATAAAGGCAAACGAGTTTTAGTAAATTATTGGGCAACCTGGTGCACGCCATGCTTAAAGGAAATGCCATCAATGGAAAAGGCTCAGGAAGCCTTAAAAAATGAAAATTACGTCTTTTTATTTGCCACCACAGACGATCTAGATAAAATCAAGAATTTTCAACAGAACAATAGCTATAATTTCAATTTTTTACAATATCAAGGAACGCTTGATAAATTGAATATTTATGCCTTGCCAGCTACCATTATATATAATTCGAAGGGCGAAATGGCTAATCGTATTGATGGTGCTACAGAATGGGATGCTAAAGAAATGTTAGATCAATTAAGGGACATACCATGATAAAAATATTTAAAATAGCGATTGTTATTTTATTTTTCATTTTATTTTCGTGTAAAAAGGAGAACAATACACATCCGAAAGAAATATCCGGTTTCGATAATTCTCCCGTAACAGTAGGAAGTATGCAGCCATTTTTATTTGCAAAGAATGATCAAGTATTCATGTCGTGGACACAAAAGAAGAGTGATTCACTTTATGGCCTAAACTTTTCGTCATTTTCCGAAGGTAAATGGAGCACTGTCAAAGAGATTACCAATGGGAGAAATTGGTTCATTAACTGGGCTGACTTTCCCTCGATTACGAAGAATGGTAAACATCTGTTAGTACATCATTTACAAAAATCAGATAATGCTACCTACGCCTATGATATTCGATTGAATTTATCGAATGACAACGGTGAAAATTGGCATAAAGATTTTATGTTGCATAATGATGGCACCAAAACTGAACATGGATTTGTATCGATGTTGCCTTATGAAAAAGATTCATTTATGGTCACATGGTTGGATGGCCGGAATACTGAATCGGGAGCTAGTCATGAAGAAAATGGTCAACATCAAAGTAAAGGCGCAATGAATTTAAGGGCAGCAAAAGTATTATCTACAGGAAAAATTATTGATGATACGTTGATAGATGAAAAAACCTGTGATTGCTGTCAGACAAGTACCGTGATTACCGAGAAAGGACCGTTTATTGTCTATAGAGACAGGTCTGATGAGGAAGTTAGGGACATTTATTTCTCTAGAATGGTTGATGGCAGTTGGACCATACCACAACCAGTATATAATGATAATTGGGTAATAAATGGGTGTCCTGTGAACGGACCAAAGGCAGATGCTAAAGGTAATACGGTAGTAATTGCTTGGTTTACAGCGGCGGGAAATATTCCAAAAGTCAATATTGCCTTTTCAGCTAATAATGGAAATGGTTTTGATCAACCTATACAAATCGATCTTGGGAATCCAATCGGCAGGGTCGATATCGCACTAATAGATGAAGAGAATGCCTTAGTAAGTTGGATTGAATCTACAGAAGATAGTGCTAATTTTATGGCCTTGAGGGTCAATAGAAATGGAAAGAAAAATAATAGTGTTTTACTCGGTGAGATATCGGCATCAAGAGCTAGTGGGTTTCCGCAATTAGAATTGATGAATGATACTGTCTTTTTAGCATGGAATCATATCTTTGAAGATCAAATCATCATAAAAACCAAAAGTATTCCAATAAGTACTTTTAACTGATTAAAAAAGCGTTAATATTTGTAACTTTGTGATAATTCAATGTATATGGAAGAAGAACAGGTAATATTGGTTAATGAAATGGATGAGCAAATAGGGACGATGCCCAAATTAGAGGCGCATGTAAAAGGTGTGTTGCACAGGGCTTTTTCGGTGTTTGTTTTAAATGATAAAGGAGAGTTGTTGTTGCAACAGCGGGCTGCATCTAAATACCATTCCCCTTTATTATGGACCAATACTTGCTGCAGCCATCAACGTGTGGGCGAATCCAACATAGAGGCAGGAAAACGGAGATTGTTTGAAGAAATGGGTTTTGTCACTGAATTAAAAGATGTGATTTCCTTCATCTATAAAGCACCCTTCTCTAATGGACTTACAGAACATGAATTCGATCATGTGCTGGTGGGAAGTTATAACGATGATCCTGATTTTAACAAAGATGAAGTTCAGTCTTTTAAATGGATGAGTCTCGAAGCAGTAAAAAAAGACATGGCCATTCAGCCTCAAATATATACGGAATGGTTTAAGATTATTTTTGATAAGTTCTATTCACATTTAAAAGAAGCTGCTTTATGAGGGTAACCGTAAATAGAAAGGCGCATTTTAACGCTGCACACAGATTATATCGGCCGGAGTGGACTGATCAAAAGAACAACGAAGTTTTCGGTAAATGCAGCAATCCCCATTTTCATGGACATAATTATGACCTGATCGTTAGTGTAACGGGAGAAATTGACCCAATAACGGGATTTGTAATGGATATGAAAGAATTAAAAGATTTGATACGCGCCGAAGTAGAAGATAAATTTGATCATAAGAACCTCAATAAAGAAGTGGACGAGTTCAAAGATCTAAATCCAACATCTGAAAATATTGTTGTGGTGATCTGGAATAAATTGCGATCCAAGATCAATAAAAAAAACGATCTCAAGGTTACTTTATACGAAACACCACGAAATTTTGTGAGTTATAGTGGTGAATAACACAGTTTGTATCTTCGTCAAATTCATTATTTCACAAGAAGTTACAATTTAAGATTTCATTATGCTTCAACACATTTTCATCGTTTCTGATGGGACAGGAGGTACGGCCAAACAGGCCTTAAAAGCTGCTTTGGTTCAATTCGAATTAACTCAAGTCGTTACCTATCTTCGTCCAGAAGTAAGAACTGAAGAGCAGATACTCAAAGTAATTTCTGAAGCTCACAAGATAAAAGGCCTTATCATTCATACCATGGTTTCTAAGAGGTTAAGAAATTTAATGTTAGAACAAGGCATATTGCACGATATCATGACTATTGATATTATGGGCCCCTTATTAGCCCAATTATCCTATCATTTTGAAAATTCACCCTCTGAAAAACCAGGAATTTTTAGAACCTTAAATGAGGCGTATTTCAAGAGGATTGAGGCTGTTGAATTTACTCTGAGACATGATGATGGACAGCGGGCTGATGAATTAAACGAAGCTGATATCGTTTTACTGGGTGTTTCAAGAACATTTAAAACACCTATAAGTGTATATATGGCTCACAAAGGATGGCGTGTTGCCAATATTCCAATTATTTTAGATGTGCCCTTACCAGATATTGTATATGAGTTAACTCCCGAGAAAATATTCTGTTTAACGACGATCTCAAGCCGATTATCAGAGTTAAGAAAAGTAAGAGAAATACATCTTGGTGGGTTAACCGGGAATTATGCAAATAGATTTTATGTCCAACAGGAACTCAATTATGCCTTAAAAATATTCAGAAGCCATCCTAAATGGCACGTTATAAATGTTACCAGAAAACCAATAGAAGAAATCTCCTCTGAAATACTCGCCACAATAAGAAAGAAGATTTATTAAAGGCCATTTAAAATTTAAATCAGGTCAATACTTAAAATTCTTTCAGTTTTTTTGCAAATATTTTTACTTGATCCCAATTCGTGTATTCGATTTCGGTATCGGTGTCTGTCGGCCCCTTGGTCATCCACATAATAAATTTGATCATGACCCTGTCGAACAGACCATATTTTTTATAATCTAATTTCCCGGCAAAAACCTCGACTATTGTTGGTTTCCAATCTATTTTTTTAAAGAATTTTACTACATATGGGTTAGTGTCTGGTTGATTCTTTGCTGGTTTTCTGGCAACAAGATTTACCGAAAAAAAAGCAGTCTTTTTGGTATCCAAAACCGTTTTATGTGTATTGATCAATTCAATGATCTTTTCATTATGCACACCATATCTGATGCTAGACCCAATAATGATCTTATCGTATTGATTCAGGTCTTTATTAAAATCATCTATTGAAAAAAGATCAATTTTTTGTTTCAAATTCAGCAATTCTTTTTGTAGAAAATTACATATTTTCAAAGTCTGTCCGTCCACAGAAGAATAAATCATTAAAGTCTTCATAACTAATTTAAAGGGGGTTATTATTTTCCATGGCGAATATACCTAAGATTTTGTTTAATGTATTTTTATTGATCATTTTTCTGAAGATTTAACAACTAATCTTCCTGCAATCAATCCCATTGGAATATAGGCAGCTCCTAAATCTAAAATTGAAAACCAAATCGGTGAAGGCAACATAATTACATTAACAATGCCACCGATGAGAAATAATACCCCGATGGCTAATGCAAATTTTATTTTATGAGTTGCAGCAATCATTGCTGCTGCAACCGCGCCTATAAAAGTGCCTAGGGCATGAGCCAAAAATGGAAATAAAAAATGTTTAGGTTCAAATAGATGCATGGTCGATTTCAAACCTTCCATGGTGGTAATATCAGCATCTTGAGGTGGAGGTATGATCGATCCGCTAATCATTATAATTCCCATATTCACCAAACTACCAATAATTAAACCTAAAACAACGGCCAATATATTTTTAACAAGTGGTTTCATAATTTTATATTTAATTTATTTTAATAAAGTTCAAAATGTTTCACCTCAAAATATCAAGACAAACAGGCAACAATCGTTCTACAAATTTTTCATAGGCCTTTTTAGAAGGATGAAGGCCATCCGAAGCTACTAATTCAGGATCGTTTAGCCCTTGCCTTGTAATATCGGTAATTTCTATAAATTTTACATGAAGACGCTCAGCAACTTCCTTAGCATAATTATTATACGCATCAATTTCGTTTGATATATTTTCTCTATTATTTGAGTTTTCGCCAAAAGGGGTAAACGCGTAGTCTGGAATAGAAATGACAATTACATTTTTTGGATTCCCTTTTGCAAAGAGTATGGCCTTATTAAGTAATGCGGGAAATTCGGTTTCATAAATCTCAAAACTTCTATTCTGATACTGATTGTTTACTCCAATCAACAAAGTTACAAGGTCGTTGTCTTGAGAAGGGTTTTCATTATTTATGGCACCAATTAAAGCAGTTGTTGTCCAACCGGTCTGGGCGATGATCTTTAGAACGATATTACTACTAAACTCATCTTTAAGTTTTGCTTTTAATTGTTGAGGATAACTACATGTTTCACAAACACTTGTTCCTATTGTGTAACTATCCCCAAGAGCCAAATACTTAATAACCGGTTCTTGATTATTAGTGTTATCTGAATTAGGATCATTTTCATTCACATTAGACGAATCTGCGATACTATCATCTTGTATTTCCGTTAAAGACTCAACATTTATTTCGTCTGAGAAAGTTAAATTTTGACTACAGGAAACAAGAGATATAAGCACTATTAAAATACTCGTTATTGTAATTACATTAATGTCTTTTATACTCATTGATATGAAAGTGCTTAATAATATTATTGCTTATAATATTTATTTATACATAGTATAGAATTGATCTAATTCTTCAATATGCTTTTGTTTGCTATTATTATCTAACAAGGAATACTGAAACGAATTTTTAGCCAGCGAATAGATATCCGATTTTGTCAGATGCAGGGCTTTTTGAACTGCCTGATAGTTTTTGTTTACTTGTCCGCCAAAATAAGCCGGGTCATCCGAATTTACGGTTACTTTAAGCCCAAGATCCATCATTTTTTTTAAGGGATGATCTTCCATGTTATTAACTACCTGTAAGGCTGTATTTGATAATGGGCAAACCGTTAACGCAATATCTCTTTTAACAATTTCTTTCACCAGGTCATCATCCTTAAGACAGTTATTACCATGGTCGATGCGATGTATTTTTAAAATATCCAAAGCTTCCCAAACATATTCTGGAGGGCCTTCTTCGCCCGCATGTGCTAAAGGAATAAAACCTTCTTTTACCGAGGCTTCGAAAACCTTTTTAAATTTTGAAGGCGGATTACCTTTTTCAGATGAATCAAGGCCTACAGCAGTAATTAAATGTTTAAAAGGCAAAGATTGCTTTAAGGTTGTAAAAGCGTCGGCTTCCGATAAATGCCTCAGATAACTCATGATCAATAAGGAAGAAACCCCAAGATTTTTTTTCGCATCTCGACAAGCATTGTTAATTCCAGTAATAACCGTTTTGAACTCAACACCCCGTTGGGTATGAGTTTGAGGATCGAACATGATCTCTGCATGCCTTACATTTTGAGCCTCACATTTTTCGAGGTAGCTATAGGTCAGATCGTAAAAATCTTGTTCAGTGATCAATACGCCTGCGCCCTGATAATAGATATCTAAAAAATCTTGGAGGCAATCAAAATTATAGGCCTCTTTTATTTCTTCCACCGATTTATATTTTATTTCAATCTTGTTTCTTTTGGCAATTTTGAACATTAACTCCGGTTCGAAAGTACCCTCAATATGCAAATGAAGTTCGGCTTTGGGGATTTTATCGATAAAATCTTTCATCATGTATGATTATTGAATATCAAAGTTAATCAAATTTTAGTATCACTAATAAATTGATGATATTTGTCATTTACAATACATTTAAATTGAAAATAGATTGAAAAAAGTTATCTTGATCAGCATAACATTTGTATTAATCGCTTTGGTAGTTCAAAGCTTATATCCTCAGAAAATGAATTTAAAAGTAGGAGACAAGGTCCCATTATTTAATTTACAAGATCAGAATGGGAAAGATTTTGCTATAAAAGACCTCTTAGGTAAAAAAGCCATGGTCATCTATTTTTATCCAAAAGATGATACTCCGGGATGCACTAAAGAGGCATGTTCTTTTCGTGATGAATTTGAGGCATTCACAGATATGAATGTCGAAGTAATAGGCATTAGTTCAGACGATGTTGCTTCGCATAAAAAATTTGCAGAAAAATACAGATTACCTTACACTTTGTTAGCCGATGTAAATAAAGAAGTGAGAAAACTATTTGGTGTTAAAAATTCAGTTCTTGGCCTAATACCGGGTAGGGTGACTTATGTTATAGATAAAACGGGGATTATTAGATTAATTTTTGAAAATCAATTTGGGGCTGAAAAGCATATTACAGAATCATTAGCAATGTTAAAAGAAATTCAATAATGAGTGCTAATTATCCTATCAAATTTCGTCCTATACTAAAAAAACGGATCTGGGGTGGCGATAAATTGGTGAATATTTTAAATAAGAAATCTCAAAAAAGAAATATTGGAGAAAGTTGGGAATTGTCAGATGTTGAAGGAGATACTTCAATTGTTGTTAATGGCAAACTAAAGGGAAAATCACTACAGTATTTAATGAGCACCTATAAAAGTGCACTGGTAGGTAAGAAGGTGTATAAAAAATTTGGAAAAAGATTCCCTTTATTAATTAAATTTATTGATGCCAGGGAAGCTTTAAGTATTCAATTGCACCCCGATGATAAACTTGCCAAAGAACGACATAATTCATTCGGTAAGACAGAAATGTGGTATGTTATGGATGCCGACGAGGAAGGAAATTTAATAGTCGGCTTTAAAAAGGATATAACAAAAGCCCAATTTTTAAACCATCTAAAAAATAAAACACTTTTAAAAATATTGAATGTTGATCCTGTTAAAAAGGGAGATGTTTACTTTATTCCAACGGGTAGGGTTCATGCTATCGGAGCAGGAGTCTTGCTGGCTGAAATTCAACAAACTAGTGATGTTACCTATCGGGTTTATGATTGGGACAGGGTTGATGACAAGGGAAGATCAAGGGAATTACATACGGATTTAGCACTTGATGCTATCGATTATAAAGCTCAGGAACAATATAATACAGATTATAATAAAACTTTAAATAAACCATCTAATGTTATTGATTGTAAATATTTTACAACAAATATAATTTCTATAGATGATGAAATAGATATCGATCATAGCAGTAAAGATTCTTTTGTTATTTATTTATGTGTTGATGGTAATGTTTCGATTAAATTCCACATGAATAAGAAAGTAAATTTAAAGAAAGGAGAGACCGTTTTAATTCCGGCTGAACTAGATAATATAGCTATTTCATCTGAAGGCTTATCCGAACTATTAGAAGTATACATTAAGTAATGACCAATTATAAAAACATTAAAGTAATTGCCCTCGATGCCGATGATACTTTGTGGGTAAATGAAACCTATTTCAGGGAGACTGAAGAAAAGTTTATTAAGTTATTATCGGGATATGAAACGGCAGACAGATTAGAGCAAGAGCTTTTTATGAAAGAAATGAATAATCTTCATTTGTACGGTTATGGGATCAAAGGGTTTATGTTATCGATGGTAGAATCGGCCTTGGAACTTTCCAATTATAAGATCAGCAATGAAGACATCCACCAAATCATTATATTAGGAAAGGAGATGCTAGAAAAGCCCATAGAACTGTTAGAGGGGGTTGAGAAAACCTTAAAAGCTTTAAAACCTAAGTATAGATTAATTCTAGCCACTAAAGGAGATCTGTTAGACCAGGAAAGAAAACTTGAAAAGTCAGATCTTAATAAGTATTTCCATCACATTGAGGTGTTGAGCGATAAAAAGCCCGAAAACTATAAAAAAATGTTAGCCCATCTTGATATTAAGCCAGATGAATTTTTAATGGTAGGCAATTCTTTAAAGTCTGATATTTTACCAATACTAGAAATAGGAGCGAGGGCCATACACGTTCCGTTTCATACTACCTGGGAACATGAGAAGGTTGAGCATGACGGAAATGGTTACAAAACTGTTGAAAAACTAGATGAAATATTAAAATTCTTATTATAAATGAAAGAGCTCGATATAGAAAACTGGAATAGAAAACAGCACTATCACTTTTTTAATCAGTTCGATGATCCATATTTTGCAGTCACCGTAGATTTTGATGTTACGAATACGTTTAAATATTCAAAAAATAAGGACATTTCATTTTTTGCATTGTATTTACATGCTTGTATGAAAGCCATCAATAGCATAGAGAATTTAAAATATAGGATACAAGATGGAAAAGTAATCATACACGATGTGATACATGCTTCACCTACGATTTTAAGAGATGATAATACCTTTGGGTTCTCATTTATCTATTTTGACGAAGATTTTATAATATTCAATAAGAACTTAGAATCAGAGAAGCATAGAATATTAAATACTACAGAGATGTTTCCTAAACAAAACACCATAGATTGTATCTATTGTTCGGCGCTACCATGGATCAACTTTACCGGACATAAAGAGCCTTTATTCGGAGTAAAAAAAGAATCGGTACCGAAATTAGCATTTGGCAAATATGTTAAAAAAGAAGAAAAATTAATGATGCCTGTATCGATTGCTGTAAACCATGCCTTAGTTGATGGTTATCATGTAGGGTTATTTGCAAAAAAATTTCAAGAATTATTAGATAATAATTAATCACATTATGTGCGCAAATTAACTTAAATTTGCAAAAATTTTAAACCAGAATTTATGGCAAGTGTAAAAAACTTAAAAAAAGATATTAATATAGTTTTATCAGATATTATTGAAGAGTGTTATCTATGGCAAATGTTACAAGAGGACCCAAAAAAAGCAGATAAAGCCGAAAAAATTATTGATGAGGCTATTGAAACTTTCGATGAGTTGATTGTGAAAGTAAATGATAAAAAGGTTGAAAATAAAAAGGCACATTTTAAGTCGATAAGTGCCGATCTAGAAAAAAAGGCAAATGTCCTTTTGTCAAAAATTGAGAAGCTATAATTAACTGTTAAATAACGGTTTATTAATGTTTAGAAATTTTAACATTTTGATTGCAATTTTTTTGGTAAATTTACGTTGTACTATTTTAGCCAATTAAACCCAATTTCGTATGGCGAGAGCAATATTCGAATACACTAAAACAGTCTTGAAAAAAGTAAGTTTTAATGTAGAATTATTTTGCAAAGAGTTAGAAAAAGCCGTAATCAGACTGCTACCCTTTGAAATTCAAGAATTGAAAATATGGTTGCGAGAGTTTACAGCTAGTAGACCAGAACTCTATGTAAGTTTAGCTATAGTAAAATAAAATTAAAGGAGCCATTATGGCTCCTTTTTTATTTTTTGTAGGGGACTAATTATTTTTACATCATTAAAAGAAATGATGCCTCTGATAGTTGCGTCTATGGTATTTTTTAACGCTTCAATTAACTGAATTTTGAGTTGTGATTTATGATAAATTAGGCTCACTTCTCTGGACGGAACAGGACTTTCGAAATTCCTTAAATATTTTTTATCGCTTTCATTTAGATCTAAGGTCTGTAAATAGGGAAGTAGGGTCATTCCCAGTCCTTCTTTCGATAATTTTATCAAGGTATTAAAGCTGCCACTTTCTAATTTAAAATGATTCGGGAGCTCTTTTTTAAAAGACCCGCATAAATTCAAAATGATATCCCTAAAGCAATGACCATCTTCTAGAAGTAATATATCATCGATAATCAGATCTTCAACAGATAATTTTTTTTCAGCATATAATCTGTGATTTTCATTTACGAATCCAACGAAAGGCTCATAATAAAGAACACGTTCTTTAATGGCATGATCTTCAAGCGGAGTGGCGGCAATGCCCGCATCTAAATGACCTTCAATTAATTTTTTGATCATTTCGTCGGTTGTAAGCTCTTCAATGATAAGGTTTACTTTACTGTATTTATTGATAAAGGTCTTTAAAAATAAGGGCAGTAAAGAAGGCATTACTGTTGGGATAATACCCAGTTTGAATTCTCCTCCTATAAACCCTTTTTGTTGATCTACAATGTCACTAATTCTGTTGCTTTCGTCAACTATAACCTTCGCTTGTTGAATTATTTTTTCACCAATAGAGGTTAATTGGATGGGTTTCTTTTTACGGTTGAAAATGACCACATTTAATTCTTCTTCAAGCTTTTGGATTTGCATGCTAAGTGTGGGCTGTGTAACAAAACATTTTTCTGAAGCTATGGTGAAATTTTGATATTCTGCCACCGCGAGAACATATTTTAATTGGGTAATGGTCATTATAGTATCAATTTTGATGATAAAAATATAAAAACTATCAATTGAATTTATAGTAAAAATGTATTTTGTTTAATTAAATTTGTAATGAATTTAAAATCAATTATTTATGAATACAATGATATTAGGATTAAATGAAAAGAAAATCAATGAATTAGCAGTCGATTTGAACGAATTATTGGCAAATTTTCAAATTTATTATCAAAATTTGAGGGGTTTGCACTGGAATATCAAAGGAAAATCTTTTTTTGAATTGCATGTAAAATTTGAAGAATTATATACCGATGCTCAATTAAAAGTGGATATGATTGCCGAACGAATTTTAACCTTGGAGGGAGTACCATTGCATACTTTTACTGACTATGAGAATTTAGCTTCGGTACCTGTTGGTAAGAACATTTCAAAAGATGTTGAAGCGGTAAAATTGGTTGTTCATTCTTTGAACGAATTGATAAAAATAGAAAGAACAATTTTAGATAAATCTGCGGCTGCCGATGATGAAGGTACCAACACGCTGATGAGTGATTTTATAGCAGAACAGGAAAAAACTATATGGATGATGAAAGCTTGGTTAGGCTAGAGACATTAAGGATAATTGGTGGTCTTATGGCCACCAATGTATCTAGTACATATCCCAAAACTTACGCTGTTTATTCAATGCTTCTTCTTCTTTGGCATAATCTTCAACGGCCTCAACTTTCAAAAAAGATGGATGTTGTTCTATAGCAAATTGTAATTTTTCTACGATATTCTGTACCGAATCATTTTCATAGTCAATTTCTAGTGGTTCTTTGATCACCATCGATTGCAGTACCCCCCGTTTCTTTACTTGTAAGCCTTTTTTGTCATAAGCCCTTCTAAACCCATCAATAACGATTGGAATTACGATAGGTTTATATTCTTTAATAATGTGAGCTGTGCCGCGTCTGATCGGTTTAAAAGGTGTTGTCGTTCCCTGTGGAAAGGTTATTACCCATCCATCTTCTAGCGCTTTCCCGATATTGCTGATGTCAGACATCTTTACCTTTCTGTTTACATCTTTTCCTTGACTTCGCCATGTTCTTTCAATAGAAATTGACCCGGTATAAGCAAATAACTTTGGGAGTAAACCCGATTTCATTGTTTCAAGGGCTGCTACATAATATATATTTAGTTTCGGCTGCCAGATATAACCTATATTCTTAATATTATCAACCCTTCCATGTAATGTGGCGTTAAAAACGTGTAACATAGCGGCAACATCTGCAAAATAGGTTTGATGATTTGAAACAAATAATACCCCGGTATCGGGCAATTCTTTTAGATATTCCGATCCTTCAATATTTAATTTATTAAACCC
This sequence comes from uncultured Aureibaculum sp., assembly GCA_965369125.1. GTDB lineage: Bacteria > Bacteroidota > Bacteroidia > Flavobacteriales > Flavobacteriaceae > Aureibaculum. Next base: position 22,599 of record CBDUPN010000002.1, read on the forward strand.
TTGATAACGCTGGTGTGATATAATACCTAAAATTCGTATTAAAAATTTTTTAAGAAATAATGCATTGCCAAAAGGATCTTGCCTGAACAATTTCATGAAGGTTTAAGTTGGGTGCTTAAAATCCAAATTTACAAAAGAAATGTAAATTATATAGATTTTAATAAGTCTTTAATTTCGCTAAGCATCATTGCAGTTGCACCCCAAACGGTGTAATCGTTTAATTTAAAGCAAGGTACATCGACATTCTTCATATAAGAAGTGCTTAAATTTTTACTAGTTAAAGAATTTTCATCTAAGAGTTCTTTTACATTAACTTCGATCAATCGCTCGACCTCTTCATTCGTTTTAAATCTGGGCTTTGTATTTATTAAGCCTAGAAACGGGGTGACCATAAAATTACTGGGAGGTATATAGGTTTTGGTCATCTCCCTAATGATTATTATGTCATTATTTGCAATGCCTATTTCTTCTTCTGTTTCCCGTAAAGCAGTATGCTGAAGTGAGGGGTCTTTTTTATCTTTTTTACCTCCAGGAAAGCTGATCTGTGAAGAATGAACACCGTTATAACTTGCTCTTAACATTAATAGTATGTTGGTCATATTATCAATGCCCGGGTAAAATAGGGCTAGTACGGCAGAATCTTTTGGCTTTTGAGAAGCAATGTCTTCTAAAGAAAATCTTTTACGTAATAAAGGAGCCATTTTAAATTGCGATTCTAAACCACCCAATGGCTTTTCTTTTAATTTATAAATATCTGCTAAAAAAGAATCGAAGTCCATTAAAAATTATAATTTTACTCAGCAAATTTAAGACTAATTATATTTTTGTAATGAGGAAAATCCTAAAGATTCTATTAAAGTTCATAATATTAATAGCTGCCTTGTATATAGTGTTTACATTGATTGCGCCTGGAATTATTGATAAAAAATATAATCCTGTTAGGAAAACTGCTCCATATAAAGTTCCAGAAAACGTTGATAAATTATATAAATCTTTAGATTTTGTTGCCGACATGCATTGCGATGCATTATTGTGGAACAGAGACTTGCTCGAGCATAACGATTTTGGTCAAGTAGATATTCCAAGAATGCTGGAAGCGAATATTGCCTTGCAGGCCTTTACCATTGTCACCAAATCACCTAAAGGTCAAAATTTCGATAAAAATACCGGAGAAACCGATAATATTACGACCTTGTCTATTGCACAAGGCCGAAACATCTCATCATGGTTCGATCTAAATGAAAGAGCCATAGACCAATGCAGTAAATTACACGATTTTGCTAGTAGATCGGATGGTAAGTTCCGTATTATTAACTCAAAAACGGACTTGCTGGAATATTTAGATGACCGGATGCGCAATAAACATATAACAGCAGGTTTTTTAGGTGTTGAAGGAGCACATGCGCTTAATGGGAAAATAGAAAATATAGAAAAACTATTCGATGCCGGCGTTCGTATGATGGCGCCAACCCATTTTTTTGACAATAAACTTGGGGGTTCGGCGCATGGTATTTCAAAGGAAGGATTAACCGATTTTGGTAAAGAAGTGATTTTGGAGATGCAGCAAAAAAATATGATAGTAGACATTGCTCATAGTTCTTCAAAGATGGTAGATGATATCCTATCCATAACCACCAAACCGGTAATAAGTTCTCATACAGGTGTTAAAGGAACGTGCAACAGTGTTCGAAACTTATCTGATGATCACATTAAGGGAATCGCTAAAACCGGTGGATTAATATCCATTGCCATGTTCGAAACTGCTGTTTGCGGACAAGATGCCTATGCAACAGCCAAGGCCATAAAATATGTAATTGATCTGGTGGGACCAGATCATGTAGCTTTGGGCTCTGATTTTGATGGTTCGGTGATTACTCCATTCGATATTACAGGTTTACCTTTAATTGTTAATGAACTGATTAAATTAGATATTTCTGAAGAAAATATACAAAAGGTGATGGGGGGAAATGTTAAACGGTTTATGTTAGAAAATTTACCTGAAAATTAGAAAGTAAACCCATAAATTTGCGACTACGAAATAAAAATAAATTATGAAAATAGGAATTGTATGCTATCCAACGTACGGAGGTAGTGGGGTTGTAGCAACCGAATTAGGTAAGGCATTGGCGGACAAGGGACATGAAGTACACTTTATAACCTACAACCAACCGGTTCGTTTAAGTTCTTTATCTCAGAACATCCACTTCCATGAAGTTTTTGTTGAAGAGTATCCATTGTTTCATTACCAGCCTTATGAATTGGCATTATCAAGTAAGTTGGTAGCCATGGTTAAACTATTTGATATCGAGATCTTGCATGTACATTATGCCATTCCGCACGCCTATGCCGCTTACATGGCCAAGCAAATGCTTAAAGAATATGGCATAGATATTCCCATTGTAACTACTTTACACGGAACAGACATTACCTTGGTGGGAAGTCATCCAAATTATAAAACAGCAGTTGAATTTAGTATTAATAAATCCGACAGCGTTACAGCGGTTTCGGAAAGCTTAAAAAAAGATACCCTTCGACTGTTCAAAATCAAAAAGGATATTAAGGTGATTTATAATTTTATTGATTTTGAAAAATATGCAATGTTGGGTGATGCCGAATGTGAAAGAGGTGCCTTGGCGAAAGATAATGAGAGAATAATAACACATATCAGTAATTTTAGACCGGTAAAACGTATTTCAGATGTCATCGCTATATTTTATAAAGTACAACAAAAAATAGACGCCAAATTGTTAATGGTAGGTGATGGGCCGGAACGTGATAAAGCTGAAAAAAAGGCCATTGAACTTGGCATTGGTGAAAAAGTGATGTTTTTGGGAAATACAAGTGAATTAAATAAGATACTCTGTCTGTCTGACCTCTTTTTATTACCTTCTGAAACAGAAAGTTTCGGATTGGCAGCATTAGAAGCCATGGCTGCTAAAACACCTGTAATATCAACGAATTCGGGTGGTTTGCCCGAAGTAAATATGAACGGGAAAACTGGGTATCTAAGTAATGTTGGTGATATAGATGAAATGGCAAATAATGCCATTTATATCCTTGAAGATAATAATAGATTGAAAGAATTTAAGATGAATGCCTTCAACTTCGCGAAGAAGTTCTCCATAGAAAATATTTTACCCCTGTATGAAGATGTTTATAGGGCTGTGAAAGAAGATTGTTGTTAATTTTTCTATTTAAGAATTGTAATATTTAATACCATCGATTACCAAGGACAAAGGTGCACGGCCTTCAATGACAAAATCAGCTACATTTTTTAATAAAATATAGTTAATATTACCATCGGAATTCTTCTTGTCGTGTTTCATTAGCTCCAAAATATCATCATAATTTTCTTTAGGGATAATTGTTTTACCAAACGTTTTATGGATATAACCTTTTAAGGTTTCCAATTGGTCAATAGGGAAATTATATATTTTATTAGAAATGTATGCTTCAATTACCATTCCAATGGCAATGGCTTCCCCATGGGTTAAACTAGGTAAGTTACTTTGATTTAAAAAATAGGACTCAATAGCATGTCCTACAGTATGGCCAAAGTTTAAAACTTTGCGCAGATCCTTCTCTTTGAAATCCTTTAAAACAACATCATTTTTTATAATAATTGATTGATATATTATATCATTTAAGTCGTTATTTATCTTCCACTTATCTTCTTTTACTTTAACCAAAAGATCATCATCAAAAGTCAGGCCATATTTTATTACTTCGGCAACCCCAGAACGCAATTCACGCTCTTTCAAAGTCTTTAAATACGAAGTATCTATAAGGACCATTTCAGGGTCGGAAAACAGGCCCACTAAATTTTTTAAATTATCAAGGTCTACGCCTGTTTTACTGCCTACTGACGCATCAACCATACTTAGTAAAGTTGTTGGGATATTAATAAATCGAATACCTCTTTTATAGGTTGATGCCACAAATCCGCCCAGATCGGATACCATACCACCACCTAAATTGATCAATATGCTCTTTCGGTCTGCTTCGAATTTCGTGAGGGTTTTCCAGACCTCTACACAGGTGTTTATATTTTTATGAACTTCACCTGCTTTAATTTCTATAACCTCAAAACTTATCTTATCGTTTATCTTTTTTCTAAGTATGGGCAAACAAAATTCACGGGTATTTTCATCTACCAATACAAATACCGTAGATGTCTTATTATCAGTTAAATAATCATTTAATTGTTTATAAGAATCCTCCTTAAAAAAAATGGAATAGTTTGTCGATAAAATAGGCTTCATAAAGTTGGTTATTAAGGTCTAAATTATTGGCGAATTTATTGAAAAATTATGTTTACCTGAGTATCTTTGTTAAAAGATTCAAATAAAATGGAAAAAATATTCGATAATACCGAAGTTGCCTTCGCATTAAAGTCCTTTAGTGAGTTAGATAGGGCCTATTTTTTGTTTAAGATGATTAAAAGCGAACCTTTGGTAAGAATTGGCACGGCAGTAACCAATTTTGCATTAAAAGCACATTTACCTGTTGAGCAGTTGATAAGAGCATCTGTTTTTGATCATTTTTGTGGAGGCGTAACCGAAACAGATTGTTTGCCAACGATCGATAAAATGTACACTAAGAATGTACATTCCATTTTAGATTATTCAGTTGAAGGTAAAGAAGAAGAAGTTCAGTTCGATTTGGCTCTTGAAAAGACTTTGAATAATATAGATTTTGCACATAAAAAACCAAGTATTCCATTTGCGGTTTTCAAACCAACCGGATTTGGAAAATTGGCTTTATATCAAAAATTAACCGAGAAAAAAACATTGAATGAAGTTGAACAAAAGGAATGGAATAAAGTCGTAGCGCGATACGATAAAGTATGTAAATCGGCTTATGATAAAGACGTTCCACTTTTAATTGATGCTGAAGAAAGTTGGATGCAAGATGCCGCTGATGACCTCATTGAAGAAATGATGGTCAAGTATAATAAAAAAAAGGCGATCGTTTTCGGCACCTTACAGATGTATAGATGGGATAGGATGGACTATTTAAAAGGATTATATGAAAGAGCAAAGAAAAAAGGTTTTTTAGTAGGCATGAAACTTGTGCGAGGGGCTTATATGGAAAAAGAGCGTGAAAGGGCAGAAGAAAAAGGCTATCCTTCGCCTATTTGTCCCGATAAAAAGGCAACTGACGATAATTTTAATGCGGCTGTTAAGTACATGATGGATAACGAAAGAATGTCGCTTTATTTAGGAACGCATAATGAAGAAAGCAATTATAAGTTAATGGAAATTGCAGAAAAGAAAGGTATTGCTAAGGATGATGAACAATTGTGGTTTGGACAATTATATGGAATGAGTGACCATATTACTTTTAATTTGGCCAAGGAAGGCTATAATGTCACTAAATATTTACCATATGGCCCAGTTAGAGACGTCATGCCTTATTTAATAAGAAGGGCAGAAGAGAACACTTCAGTTGCAGGACAGACCAATAGGGAATTAAGCCTATTAAAGGCCGAACGTAAGAGACGTAAAGGATAGTTATTCAAAAATTACCATATTTTTTGTTTCGAACCACGATTTGTACATAGATTGATGAATTTTTTCAATGCTATTTCTTTTTACTTTCAACGTTGGGGTTGTAAGCCCGTTGTCAACGTTCCAATCTTCTTTCATGATCACTATTTTCTCAATTTTTTCATGTTTCTCGAGGGTCGGATTGATATGATCTATAGTCTTCATAAGTCCCTTAGATAATTCTTCTTTCTTTTTAGCCTTGCCGAGGGAGGATAGCGTTATCAAAGCGATGGGTTGTGGTATGCCTGTGCCTACGATACAAATTTGTTCTATATCGGTATTTTTGGAAAGTTGCAACTCTATAGGTGCAGGGGAGATATATTTGCCTTTATCGGTTTTAAACTGGTCTTTTACCCTGCCGGTTATTGTTAAAAACCCATCATGATCATATTCTCCGATATCTCCTGTTTTTAAAAATCCATATTTATCAAAAACTGCAGCTGTAATGTCTGGGGCTTTATAATATCCTTTCATGAGGCATTTATTCTTGATACAAATTTCTCCTTCCGCTGATAATTTTACCAATACATTAGGCAGGGGTTTACCTACTGTACCGATCTTTGAATTTCCCGGCAGATTAAAGTGGGAGATCACGCAGTCTTCTGTCATTCCGTAACCTTGCTCTATAACAATACCGATCTTCTCAAACCATTTAACAGAACTAATGGAAATGGGTGCAGCAGCAGAACATATAAATTTGGCATCACTGAGTCCGAGTTTATGTCTTAATTTCTTTTTAAATAACGTATTCAATATCGGAATTTTTAGAATCATGTTAAGGCGTTTCTGAGGGATGCTTTCCAGTATTTTATCCTGAAATTTTGTCCAAATTCTAGGAACTGCAAAGAAAACGTGAGGCTGCGTACTTTCAAGGTCTTCTGCAAAGGTCTCTAAAGATTCAGCAAAGGAGATGGTACCTCCTTTTAATAAGGCGCAAGTTCCAATTCCGATGCGTTCTGCAATATGTGCCAATGGCAAGTAAGAAAAATATGTTGGATTGTCTTTAATTTCTATCAGGCTGTTCAAGGTGTTTCCACTTTCCGTAAAGTTACCCACGGTATGCATCACACCTTTAGGGTTACCAGTAGTACCGGAAGTATATATAATTGTAATAAGATCATCTTCGTGTTGTTTGTGGACTTTTTTTAAGGGCTTCGAACTTGTTAATAATTCTTCCCAACTTAAACCTTCATTTTCACCGTATAATCCAATACTTATCTTATGAATTTTGGGAATACCACTTTTTTGTGATTTAAAATCGTCTAATTTCCCAATGATAATGGCCTTTGAATCACTATGCATTAGAATTTGGTTGATAGATTTGTCATTGAGTGTCGGATATATCGGTATTGAAATATGTCCGGACATCATAATGGCCAGATCTGCCATGATCCAATGTGCACAATTCTTCGAAAGTAATGCGATATGACTTTTTTTTGGTAAATCAAGGGCGATCAAGCCTGCTGCAATCTTTCTGATCTGTTCTCCTGCAGCTTTATAGGTATAAGTATTTATCTTCCTATTGATCGGCTGCTTTAAAAAAATTGTTTTCGGAGTATTTTTTTCCCAATGCAAAAATGCTTCTAAGGGAGTCTTAAAGTGAGGCATATGAGTTGATTATATATTGTTAAATATAACAATTTTCAATAATTAATTGAAAATAAACAAGACAATATCCTTGATTTTCAAGTATTGGTGATTAACAATTAAACAATTAATTTGATTTTTGCTGATTATTTTTTTTTCGGTGGTAAGGGACCTCTGAGATGAATAATCAAACCGTTAAGAAAATTACGCAAGATCTGGTCTCCACATTCCATATATTTTGGATGGTCTTCATTTCTAAATAAGGCTCCCAATTCACTTTTCGAAACTTTAAAGTCAACCAAAGCAAGAATTTTGATAATATCATCATCACGCAGTTTATGTGCAACACGTAGTTTCTTAAGAATATCGTTATTATTTAATCCCATGAGATAAAGGTAATTTATTTTTTGTTAAAAATAGCTTTAATAACCGCTTCGGCACATCGTTCTCCATCCATGGCCGCAGATACAATTCCACCGGCATAGCCACCTCCTTCTCCGCATGGATATAATCCCTTAATTTCTGGATGTTCCATATTTTCATTTCTTGGAATTTTAACAGGTGAGGATGTACGCGATTCAACGCCAACAACATTAGCTTCTGAAGTATAATATCCTTTCATTTTTTTACCAAAAGCGGTAAATCCGGTTCTCAGTCTTCCACCAATTATTTTTGGTAATAAAGAGTGCAAGGGTGCCGATCTAAGTCCTGGCTGGTAGGAAGTGTCATTAAGATCATTAGATAATCTGCCTTCTACAAAATCTGTTAATCGTTGCGCCGGTGCAGACTGGGAACGGCCACCGGCAAGAAAGGCCATTTTTTCGAGATCTTTTTGAAACTCCAGGCCTTTAAATACCCCATATTGAGCATATTTTGGTATATCATGATCAACATTTATTTCCACAACGATACCAGAGTTTGCATACAGGTTATTTCTTTTGGATGGCGACATGCCATTTACGACCACTTCGCCCATCGCTGTTGCAGCCGGAACGATAAATCCTCCCGGGCACATGCAAAAAGAATACACACCTCTATCTTTGACTTGATGTACCAAACTATAAGCCGCTGGAGGCAATAATTCATCTCTTTGATATTTGCAGTGGTATTGAATAGAATCAATAATATGTTGTGGATGCTCTACACGTACACCCATAGCAAAAGATTTTGCTTCCAACGCAATATTTTTTTCTTTTAATAAGTAATAAATATCCCTGGCCGAATGACCAGTTGCAAGGATTACTGCATTGGCAGCTAATTCAATATTGTTCTCTAACTGGATAGCCTTTAATTGTTGATTCTTGATGATAAAATTTACCACCTTGCTTTCGAAATGGATTTCACCTCCAAATTTTAGAATAGTTTCCCTGATATTTTGCACGATTTTAGGTAACTTATTAGTGCCAATATGAGGATGTGCATCAATTAATATCTGCTCGGTAGCTCCATGAAAAACAAAATTTTCGAATATCCTGCGAACATCACCGCGTTTTAAACTCCGAGTATACAGTTTACCATCAGAATAAGTTCCCGCGCCGCCTTCACCAAAGCAGTAATTAGAATCTTCATTCACAAAATGTTCCTGGTTAACAGCGCGGATATCCCTTCTGCGTTCCCGCACTTTCTTTCCTCTTTCCAGCACAATAGGTTTATAGCCCAATTCTATGCAACGCAACGCGGCAAACATACCGGCCGGCCCAAAACCAATGATATGAACCGGTTTTGCTTTAGAAACATCTTTATATTGAAATGAATAAGTAACATCTTCAGGAATATCATTTCCTACATAAACTGCCACTTTATAATTAAAAACAATAAGTGACTTACGTGCATCTATTGATTTACGCAAGACTTTAATTGAGTTAATGTCATTCTGAGGAATGTTTAAAATTTGGGAAACTTTTCTTTTTAAAAAACCATCTACTTTTTCCTCCTGAAGTGTAACCCTGAGCTGGATCTCTTTTATCATAACAGCGAAAATACTCTAATTTCAATTAAAAATTAAAAAAGTTATGAGAGGAGCAAGGGTTATTTTATCAAATTATAATCAGTTAAATTTCTATGCTATGTTTTCTATCCCAATTTTAACCGCAGCGCTTAGGGGTTGTTCATCAGATAAAGTGGGATTAAGTAAAAGTCCGTTTACGGCTTTGATATCTCCATTAATTACGATATCATTTTGAATTGTATAAGGGCTTTCACCATAAATATTATAAGGTTCGAGATTGAGGTAGATCTTATTGCAAAATTCATTTTCAAAATAGAATTGGCTGGTTAACTGTTCTTTTTCGTTTAACAAAATCTTAAAATGAATGTGTGGTGTTCTGCCATCATACCATCCAGGAAAAATCGTATTAAATTCTACGATTCCTTCAGCATCTGACTGTTGTGCACCTCTCAAAAAACGAGCAGGGGTAACTGGCTTAATATTGTCTTCACCTGTACCCATAAATCGAAAAGCTTTCCATGGATCATGGGAAATATCCTCAGGATATCCACTATAGATACCTTCGGCATCGCAATGCCAAATTTCTACTATGGCACCTTCAATTGGTGTGCAAACCGGATAATTCACAAGTTGCATTCGTAAATGCATTTCCTTACCTTTTCTATCTTCGATTACATTTTTTCGAATAGGTGAGGATATAAAAAAAGGACCCTCAGTTTGCGATGAAGTTAAGATACAAATATCTTCATCAATGGATGTTGCAGCGGTCATTTCGAGACCCTTATTATCTGTTCGTTGGGCAATCCAACGCAGGATATTATTTTTTGTAAACCAAAGTATAATAGTCCCAAATCCAATGGCTGAAAAAGCGGTTAATAAGAATTTTCTTCTTGATGTTTTTGCCATTTTATTGCATATTAAAAATTATCTAGTGGGCATTTATTTTTACATAAATATGCCAAGAGCTAATAGTATGTATAAAATTAATTAGGGCATATTGGTGGTTATGGTAATTATTCGATGAAAGTAAATTATCAAACACGCTAACGTTTTAAATATTAAATATTTTTCGATCAAACAATATGCATCAATGATGCCCTAATCTTATTTACTATTACTCTTCAGGTACATCTTCTTCACCTTCAGCCATATTTGCTAAGGCTTCTAGTTCTTTATTCATTTCGGTACCATCGAAATAGATATGTTCCTTTGTTATCTTACCATCGGTAAACTGAACGGCCAGATGTACAGGTACAGATATTTTTTTAGAATTGGCCGCAATTACGCCATTCCACTGTGCCCAATAATACACCCAGGTTTCTTTTTCCTTATCAATTACCATTTCTATAAATTCATCTTCCTTATCGAAACCGTATGTTGAAAAAGCTTCAGCAGCACCTTTAAGTTCATTCATTCTGGTATTCACATCAATAGGAGTTGCAGAATTCACATATATTTTTGCAGTATCAGAAAAATGACCTTTCCACTGATCCCAGTTGCCTGATTCATAGGCTTCGATACCAGCTTTAAGCACATCAATTTCTGCAGATTCTGCAAAATAACGTTGTTCTTGTTTTTGGCAGGCTGCCAGCGTTATGATTGCAAGCCCAATAATCATTAATTTTTTCATGTTTTAGTTTTTAGATTGTTAATTTGTTGAGTGATTATTATTAATATTTAAAAAAAGACACAAGCCCATGATTGGTATTAAAACTAACTAGGGCTTGGTCTGTATGATTATTTAGATGAATATGCAAGATCCGGACGAATCCAACCGGTGATCTCCTCATATTTTAATAAATTACTCCATAGCTCGCCAAAAACTTTTTTACCTTCATCTCCAAAGAGCTCATCATTGGCCTTTCCTTTTTGTGCAAGATGAATATCGTCTTTAGCCGCAACGGCCACCATATAATACTCACCTTGGGCACCAAATCCACTTCTATATACTCTATAATGCATTTTAGATCCTTTCTTTGCAAAGAAATCTTTTACCGCTTTCATTTTTTCTCTAACTATATCTCGATTAGCTGGTGATACAAATAACATATGATTATTTCGATAATTCTCACCTTCAGGAGTTTGGGTAAAACCGTCTGGCATATAAGTAAGTTCGTTGTCTAATCTTAATATATAGTCAAGTTCAGTATCATAGCATTTATCCATTCTGTCGAATAATGCCGATACAATTTCTGTTCCTTCCTTCTCAGCCAATGTTCTGATCCAGGAAGGTTTGTCAAGATCTGCCATATTTTTTATAGGAGACACAAATCGGTACTTACTATCGCTGCTCACAAGCGTAATCCAATGTAAATCAGGAAGTTTATGCTTTTGAATCATAGCGACCAATTCCTTCACAATAGTTTCATATTCAGAGACCATTGAAAGTTTTACCTGGTCTTCATGAACGCGAAACATCTTATTTTCATTTTGATCTTGCGCTTGTGTAAAATTTGTTGATAGCAAAAGCAGGCATACCATTAACAAAGTGATTTTTAATGTTTTCATTGTTTTTTGATTTTAGTTAATAAAAGTTTGGTTAAATTCATTTAAGTTAATATTTAGGTTTGGTTAATTGATTTATCATTATTGGTTATTCCACTATGGGTGGAGATAATCCGTAGCCCAATTGTTGTAGTAACATAAGTTCATTATAGTAGATATCTTCTCGTATAAACTTTCCACTTTCATCATAGTAGTCAATGGCATAGCCACTAAATTTTACTTTTTTTCCCGTTGCTTGAACTTCACCATAAACTCCTGTATTCGTTCCGGTTGCTATCCAATTAGTAAATATTCTATTACCTTTTAACGTGGTATTCGAAAGAGTAACATTAAGATCAGGAAATCCGGTAAAAAATAGATTCATAGCAGCTTCCATTTCATTACGGTTTTTTGCAATAGCTATGTCATTTACATTTCTAACGAAGTCTACTGAAGCGATTTCCCTAAACTTTTCCATATTTTTATTATTCCAACATTCTGTTGTCATAATATTAAGCGTGGCTATTATATCATTTTCAATATGCTGTACATCATTTTGCTTTTGCTTTTGTATGCAGGCATTAAAAACAAAAAAAACAACCAAGAAGATGAAAGTAATTCTATACTTCATAATATTATAAATTTCATGCTTGGTTTTAAGCATCTTTACAAATTTTAATCTAAATAACCTCATTCCATCCATAAAAGCAACCCGGTTAGGATGAAGCCCCCGATTTTATGTCCGAGAGCCCTTTTTTATTTATCGAAGCGACTCGTATATAGAATAATTGTAAATTGGTAGTCGAGAATTAAAGTGGATGATTATTTCTAAGATTTTAAAAAACAAGTGAAAAAGTATCTTAAAATACCTGTGTTAATTGGCCTATTTTATATAGCGAATACGACTTTTTGCTTAGGCCAGATCGTCGATTTTAACCGCAAGAATCCATATAAAAAAGTATTTGTAGATACTGATAATTTTGGTGCTTCTTATTTGGATATTCTTGGTGAGGCTGTTGATAAGGTCGAAAATGATACGATTAGATTCTCGATGTTAAATGATCTTGCATATTATTGGCACACAAGAAATTTGATTACGGCTTTAAATTTTACTGAAAAGGGGTTAAAACTTACAAGAGAGAAAAAAGATGTCTTGTGGGAAGGCAGGTTTAAAATAACACAAGGAGCTATTCTTTTACGTATGGAGAAATTAGATAGCGCTCTTCAGGTATTGAAAGATGCCTCATTAATGGTTAGGGAAACTGACTTGCCATTATTATATACCCAGTTAGGTTATGTTTTTGAAAGAAAAGGAGAACTCGATAATGCAGCAAATTACGCATTAGAAGCGATGAAAATTGGAGAAAAACAAAAAGATAAGCGTGCAATTGCTATGGCCTTTAGCGATTTAAGCAATATTTTTTGGAAACAATCAAAATTTGAAAAAGGCCTTGAGTATGGGTTAAAGTCTACCAAACTTTTTGAAGAACGCGGAATCAATGATTTGGATTATGATTTTACATTATATGTGTTAGGAAATAATTATTTAGGTTTAAATAGATATAAAGAAGCTCTGAATGCATACAAACATGCTATTTCTATTGGAGAACGATATGGATTTTATAATAATTTAAGTGATATCTATATCTCATTGGTAGATCTTTATTTCTATATGAATGAATTGGAAGAAGCCGAAAAAGCCGGTGAAAATGCGTTGAAATATGCCGAATTGCTGGATAATAACTTTATGGTTATGCGTGCCTATCTTTCCATTGGTAAATTGCAGAATTTGCAAGGCCAATATTCAAGTGCAATTGTTAGCTTACTAAAATCTATAGAGATCGCTACTGTTGATTTTGGTGATAAATTCTATTTAAGTCAGGCATATGAATTGCTAGGAAAGGCCTATGCCTATAGTCATAATTACAAAGATGCTTATGCGGCTTTCGCAAAATATGATACCTTAAAAAACGAAATTTTTAATGCGGAAGCCGACCAACGTATTTCTCTAATTCAAACTGAATTTGATTTGGCTCAGAAAGAAGATACCATAGAATTACAAGGCATCAAAATAAAACGACAAGGCGCCTGGCAAACCCTTATTACTATATTTTTAGTTATTTTACTGATAGTACTTATCATACTATATAAAACATTTGAAAATAATAAAAAGAAAAGTGCCTTGCTTATTAAGCAAAATGAAGAAAAAGAGTTTTTATTAAAAGAGATCCATCATCGTGTAAAGAATAATCTCGGTGTTGTTTCCAGTTTATTGGCGCTTCAATCAGAAGGCATTGATGATCCAAAAGTTATTGACATTATGCAAAAAAGTCAAAACAGAGTGTATTCCATGAGCATGATCCATCAAAAATTATATATAGGTAAAGACTTGGCTACAGTAGAAATGAAAGATTATTTTATTAATCTGGGAAACCACATTTTAGATTCATTTGGGGCAAGCGATCGTATATCTCTATCTTACCCTATGGGAAATATTGAAATTGATGTCGACACGGCAATTCCACTCGGCTTAATCGTAAATGAATTATTGACGAATGCCTTGAAATATGCTTTTCCCGATAAACGAAAAGGTCAAATAATTATTTGTCTGCATAATAATGGTTCGAATTTATTATTACTCAATGTTTCCGATAATGGGGTTGGGCAAACAAAGGAAGATAATAATGGTACAGGCTTTGGCACTAAATTAATTGAATTGTTAATGCAGCAGCTTGATGGCACTATGAAAATCTCCAATTCAAAAGGAACATCTGTATCTTTTGAATTTAAAATCGGCAAATAGTGGGAGGTTACATCTATTGGAATGGAGGAGTGTACCAGTTCAATTTATATGGTTTGAATTCTATTTAACAAACCTGCCCGTAATGATTTAGTAATAGGAATGGCTTTCCGCTTAAGTACAACATGGCTATTGGCCACTTCATCTACATGCGCCAGGTTGATAATAAAAGAACGGTGTATTCTAAGAAAATGTTCAGATGGTAATTTTTCATCAATTTCCTTTAACGTCATTACTAGTAAGCTCTCTCCGTTTTTTGCATGAATTCGAGAATAATTCCTGTCGGCTTGAATATAATAAATGTCTTTAATATAAACCTTTACCATTTTTTCATGATCACGAACAAAAATGCAATCATTGAGAACCAGTTGAGAAGGGTTTTTCTCATCAACAAGATCTTTAGACACACCCTCTGTATTTATTCTATTAACGGTAAGATCGATGGCGTGCTGCAGATCTAATTTTTTAAAAGGTTTAGAAATAAATGCATAGGGTTTCGTTTCTTTTGCCCTATTAAAGTGAACGTCATCAACATTGGCCGTGAGATAAATAATTGGTATATCTTTCTCTTTTTGGATTAGTTTTGCAGTTTCTATACCATCTAATTCACCTTTTAATTGTATGTCTAATAAGATAATATCAGGTTTATTCTGCTTAATATGCAGAATGGCTTCTTCACCTTTTGAGACAATACCACTGATCTCATAACCTAATTTACTTAATTGTAGCGAAATATTTGCAGCTATGATCATCTCATCCTCTACAATGAAAATCTTAATAGGTTTTTTCATGAAATAATATGGTTTTTATTAACCAATTTGGTGACTAAAGTTACAAATTATTTTTTCATCTAAAAAAAGAGATATTTATAAGGACTTATTTATCAATTAAAACCACTACTTTTGCACGTTCAAAATTTGATTATGCAATCTATAAGAAATATCGCAATTATTGCCCACGTCGATCATGGAAAAACCACCCTGGTTGATAAGATCATTGACCAAGCTAAAATTTTAGATTCACGTAAAGAACGTACAGATTTATTATTAGACAGTAATGATCTAGAAAGGGAACGTGGTATAACTATTCTATCCAAGAATGTTGCGGTAATCTATAATGATGTAAAAATTAATGTAATTGATACCCCGGGACATGCCGATTTTGGTGGTGAAGTAGAGCGTGTATTAAAAATGGCAGACGGTGTATTACTTTTAGTTGACGCCTTTGAAGGGCCAATGCCACAAACAAGATTTGTTTTAAGTAAAGCATTAGAATTAGGATTACAGCCTATTGTAGTTGTGAATAAGGTTGATAAGATTAACTGTACTCCCGATCTGGTTCACGAAAAAGTATTTGATTTAATGTTTGCTTTAGACGCAACAGAAGATCAATTAAATTTCACGACCATTTATGGCTCCGCAAAAAATGGTTGGATGAGTACAGATTGGAAACAACCGACTGACAATATCATTCCGCTTTTAGATGCAGTGATAACTGCTATACCAGAAGCACCTTACAGGGAGGGTTCTCCTCAAATGCAAATTACATCACTTGATTTTTCTGCCTTTACGGGAAGAATAGCCATTGGAAGGATTTTCAGGGGTGATCTAGAGGCAGGTAAAGATTATATGCTTTGCAAATCTGATGGTTCAACTAAAAAAGTACGCATAAAAGAGTTGCATATTTTTGAAGGTATGGGTAGAGTAAAAGTTGACAAAGTACGTAGTGGGGATATTTGTGCTATTACAGGTATTGAAGGTTTTGAGATAGGTGATACCATTGCTGATCTTGATAACCCGGAAGCCTTACCTAGAATTCAAGTAGATCAGCCTACTATGAGTATGTTATTTACAATTAACAATTCTCCATTTTTTGGTAAAGAAGGTAAGTTTGTGACATCCCGTCATTTGAGGGACCGTTTATTTAAAGAAACCGAAAAGAACCTAGCACTTCGTGTAGAGGAAACGGATTCTGAAGATAAATTTAATGTTTTTGGTAGAGGGATCTTGCATTTATCGGTGCTGATTGAGACGATGAGACGAGAAGGTTATGAACTTCAAGTTGGACGACCACAGGTTATATTTAAAGATATTGATGGTGTTAAGTGCGAACCTTATGAAACAATGGTTGTTAACGTACCCGAAGAACTTGCAAGTAAAGTTATTAATCTTGTTACGCTAAGAAAAGGAGATCTGTTGGTCATGGAACCGAAAGGCGATTTGCAACATTTAGAATTCGATATCCCTTCCAGGGGTTTAATCGGGTTGAGAAATAAAATATTAACCGCTACTCAAGGGGAAGCCATTATCAATCATAGGCTTAGAGGTTATGATGTTTATAAAGGAGAATTTAGTGATGTAGTTAATGGAGCCATCGTTTCATCTGAAGCGGGGAAGGCAACAGCCTATGCCATTGATAGGTTACAAGATCGAGGAAAATTCTTTATCGATGCCAATCAGGAAATATACAAAGGTCAGGTGGTTGGAGAAAATAGTCGACAAGATGATATGGGCGTTAACTTGATAAAGGGAAAAAAATTATCAAATGTCCGTAGTTCCGGAGCAGATGAAGCCGCTAAAATTTTTCCAAAGGTCGATTTCTCATTGGAGGAATGTATGGAATATATTAAAGATGATGAATATTTAGAAGTGACCCCTAAAAGTTTACGCATGAGGAAAATAAATTTCAGGTAAGCATTTCATATTCTTATTCAATTTTTTTCTACCATTTTAATGTTTATCGTGTAACAGTAGTTACTGAAATTGCACGATAAGGGTATTATTTTTGATATAATAACTAGATAAATAAAATCATTAGTTATGTATAAATTAATTATAATACCAATTGCTGTGATGTTGGTAATATTAGGTAGCTGTTCCGAAGATAAATCAACCATCATTAATTCTTCAAGTATTTCAATCGGGGAAGAAAGTGACCTGAAATTTTCAAGGGAAGAAGAAAAATTAGCTAGAGATGTTTACTTATTTTCATATGAAAAATATGGAAATGTAATTTTTAATAACATTGCAAAAAGCGAGCAACAACATATGGATCAGGTCCTTATGTTATTGAATTATTATCAAATTACAGATCCTGCATCTTCACAAATTGGTGTATTTAGCGATCAAGATTTACAAAAATTATACGATGAGCTCACCGCTAAATCGAACATATCTATAACTGATGCCCTGGAAGTTGGCGCCATTATAGAAGATTTAGATATCAACGATCTGAAAATACTCGCTTCAAGAACTGACAAATTAGACCTACTAAGTGTCTATAACAATTTACAATGTGGCTCGAGAAATCATCTAAGAAGTTATATCAATCAGTTAGACCTATATAACATTGAATATTTCCCTGAATACATATCAACAGAAGATTTTAATGACATTATAAGTCAAACTAATGAACAGTGTGGAAGGGTTACTTTATAAAAGAAACATATAAATTATAAAATACCAACAATGAGATCTATATTACTAATAACCGTTTTCGCCATGCTGATCATGGCAAGTTGTAATACAATAAAAGAAGAAAATGCCCCGAAAATCAGTTTAATGACAGAAATTAATGACACATTAAATCAACCAGAAAGTTATTTATTATTAAAAAATAATTGTTATGCCTGTCATAGCGTAAATAGTAAATCACATGACGACATTATAGCACCTCCTATGGCAGCGGTTAAAAGGCGATATAAAATGAATTATACTACACGGGAAGAATTCATAGAAGCCATGGTCAAATGGGCAAACGACCCTAATGAAGAGTCAGCATTGATGTTTGGTGCAGTTCAACAATTTAATGTGATGCCGAAGCAAGAATTCAATGAAGCAGAACTATTTAAAATTGCGGCATATATCTATGACAATGAAATTGAACAGCCCGAATGGTTTCAGGCGCATTTTAACCAAGAGCATAATAGCAAGGGTAGAGGTAAACGCATGCGTGGACGGATGTGATTTTAATAAATAAAAGTTAAATTAATCTTTATACCAAAATTTATAGATTTTTGCTGTAAATTGCGGCTTTAAAATTCACATATGAAGTTAAAATATATAATTCCGATATTTAGTTTGTTTGTAATCATATTTGCCTGTAATAAGGATGACGATGAAGTTTTTGATGCGGCGGGACAGGCTATTATCGATGATGAAACTTTGATAGAATATTTAAGTTCGCATTACTATATTCCCGCAGAGGATGGTGAACCCTTTGGAATGATCGATACTATTCAGAATAATGAAACTTCATTATACAATCAAGTTGTTACACAGAATATTTCTCATAATGATATTAATTATAAATTGTATTATTTAATGATAGAACAAGGGGTTAACGAAAATCCTACGCGTTATGATTCTGTGTTCGTGAGGTATAGGGGTGTAAGGTTAGATAGTGTTAAATTCGATGAGGTTACTACCTTTAATACATCTAATTCTTGGCTTACCTTGACAAGTGTTATTCAAGGATGGAAATATGGATTTCCTAATTTTAAAAGTGGCACAAATATTTCTCAACCTGGACAGCCAATTCAATTTACCGACACAGGTAAAGGCGTATTATTCATTCCTTCGGGGTTGGCATATGGAAATTTAGCAACAGGTGGTATCCCAGAAAATTCTCCGATTTTATTTCATATAGAATTAGCTCAAGTTGTACGAGCAGATAATGATAATGACGGTGTTCTAAATAAAGATGAGGATTTGGATGGGGATGGTGAAGTTTCAGATGATGATACCGATGAAGACGGCCTACCTAATTTTGTTGATACTGATGATGATAATGATGGTACCCTTACTAAGAACGAAGATGCAAATGGTGACGGTGATCCTACTAATGATGATACCGATAACGATGGCATTCCGGATTATCTGGATCCAGATAATAAATAAAAAAAAAGCTTCTCTACATCGAGAAGCTTTTTTTTATGCGAATATTTTAATCATTCCTTTCATTAAATCTATATGATAACCCAAAGATAATTTGATTTGGCCTATTATCTAAAGAAATATTAGTCCCAGGAAAAGTTGCTTCCAGGTCATTATTAAATCCCTTCTCCCAACGTACATCAATACCAAGTCTTCCTAATTCAAGGCCGGTTCCTAATTGAAGTCCAACGCTAAAATCATTGGTGTTAACATTATCAATTTCACTTACGCTAAAATCAGAATTCAGAATATACTGAAATGACGGCCCGGCATAAATATGTAAAGGACCAATAATCTTAGTACCTATTAATAAAGGGATGTCTAATTTTTCAGTTTTAAAATCAGTAGATAAATTATTTACTGAATTGCTGTTATAGGTGTTATTTAATTGCGTATAAATAATCTCTGGTCTCACATACATTCCAAGAAATTTAGCTTTGAGCCAAATTCCGGCATGAAATCCGGCTTTGTTATCTGCCCTTGTAGTAAATATGTCTTGGAAACCATTTCCGGTTTCTGTAATTAATTCCGATAGATCACCACCGAAATTATAATTCACACCAGCTTTAGCACCGATATCAATTTTTTGAGCAAATAAAATAGTTGTAGTTAAGGTAAGTGTTAGTACGGTTAATACTAATTTGTTCATGATAAATGTTTTTTAATTAATTATTTAACAGGAACGCAAAAGTCGGGCCAATATTCTGTTTCAAATGTTAATTTAGCTGATATGAAAAACTAAGAACTAGCTGATCTGACTTAGAATCAACAGAATATCCGGCACCGTCAACTGGTATATCATCCAGATATACGGCAAGATTTTCAGAAAAACCAGTTTTATAACGCAAGTCAATTCCAAATTTATCCAATTGTACACCAAGGCCGATATTAAATTCTAACATGACGTCGTTTTCAAAACTTAGATCGAAATTTGAAGAAAAATCATTATCAATAATGTATTGTAACGATGGTCCGATATATAAATTAATCGGTTTTATGATTTTAAATCCAACCAAAACAGGAAGCTCCAGCGTAGATAATTTAAATGCTGATGATGGAGAGAGTATATGGTTATAAGTATTTTTGGTTCTTTTAAAAAAAAGTTCAGGCCTGATATAAATCTTGGTTAAATTGAATTGAGTATAAATACCAATATGGTATCCAACATCCTTTTTACCGGCAATTGTTTCGTCAAGTCCGGCCAAGGTTCCAGTGACAGATAAATCACCATATGAATTGTAGTTTATCCCTGTTGTGATTCCATAATTAATATCGACCTGAGCTTGTGCCATGCCAGATGAAAATAATAAAGCAATGAGAATAAGTAACTTTTTCATGTTGTTTGGCTATATCATACTAAAGATGAAAAAATTCTTTATCGTTGCGCAAAATATCTAATTATTTTCTTTTGATAACCTTTTCAACGGCTTGAACAATTGCAGTACTGTTTAAGTTATATTTTGCCATTAATTCTTCTGGCGTTCCAGACTCTCCAAAAGTATCATCAGTCGCAATAAATTCTTGCGGGGTGGGATTGTGCTGTGCTAAGACACGCGCTACACTTTCACCTAAACCTCCATAGTAATTATGTTCCTCTGCAGTCACAATACATCTCGTTTTCTTTACCGATCTTAAGATGGCATCTCTGTCTAGCGGCTTGATGGTATGAATATCAATAACCTCAGCAGATATCCCCTTAGATTCTAAAATTTCTGAAGCCTGTAATGCCTCCCATACTAAATGGCCTGTAGCCACAATAGTAACATCACTACCTTCGGTAAATTTTACGGCTTTACCAATTTCAAATTTTTGATCTGCATCTGTAAATACCGGAACTTTAGGTCTTCCAAACCTTAAATATACCGGACCTACATGATCTGCAATGGCTATGGTAGCTGCCTTTGTCTGGTTATAGTCACAAGTATTGATAACTGTCATCCCCGGTAACATTTTCATCAAACCAATGTCTTCTAGTATTTGATGTGTTGCACCATCTTCTCCAAGTGTAAGACCCGCATGTGAAGCACATATCTTTACATTCTTATTAGAATAAGCAATACTTTGGCGAATTTGATCGTATACCCTTCCAGTTGAAAAATTTGCAAAGGTGCCTGTAAATGGTATTTTACCACCAATAGTTAAACCAGCAGCAATTCCCATCATATTAGCCTCTGCGATTCCTACTTGAAAAAATCGTTCGGGATTATTCTTAATAAAATCATCCATTTTTAGAGACCCTACGAGATCGGCACATAAGGCAACAACATTTGGGTTGGTTTTACCTAATTCTGTGAGACCGGCTCCAAATCCAGAACGGGTGTCTTTTTTTTCGGTATATGTATATTTTTTCATAGAGGATATTACAGTTAGGGACAAAAATAAAAATTGTATTTTTCTTATAAATTAAAATTTTATCATTTCTTTATAGAACTTATGAACAGGAAAACCCATTACTGTAAAGAAACTGCCTTCTATTTTTTTTACCGCCACATAACCAATCCATTCTTGTATTCCGTAACTACCGGCTTTGTCAAATGGTTTATAATTGGAGATATAGAAATCAATTTCTTCTTCACTTAAATCATCGAAATAAACAATAGTCGTATCATTAATAATTTTAGTCTTTTTTGTAGTTTTAATACAAAGGGAAGTGATTACTTCATGATGTTGTCCAGATAATTCCCTAAGCATTTTTTTTGCATCTTCAGAATCCTTTGGTTTGCCGAGGATTTTTCCAGAAAATCTCACGATAGTATCTGCGGTTATTAATATATCATTTTCTTTTAATGGTTCTTGAAAGGCATTTGCCTTTAATTCAGCCAGATAGCCGGTAATTTCATTTCCATGCAGATATTTTGGATAAATTTCTTCGACGTCAATTGCTTTTACAGTGAAATGAATTCCAAGATCTTTTAAAAATTGTTGTCTTCTTGGAGAAGCTGATCCTAAAATAATATTGTATTTCTCTAAATTTTTATTCAGCATAATAAATTGTAATTGAAACAAGTATAATTGATAACATTCCTAATAACATAATAATTTTTAATAATCTCCCCGCATATGTATAATCTTCCTTTGAGGTCGCATACAATATCTTCGTCATGAAGTGGAGTAGTGGCAGTAGCACGACAATTAGCATATACGCCAAAATAAAAGGAACTTCTATAAAATTTTTAAAGCTATAATAGGTTACTAAAGTTAAGGGTAAAAAACTTAAGAAGAAAATAATATATTTAGTTTTTCTAATTCCTAAAATTATTGGCAATGTTCTCATATTTAATATTTTATCACCTTTCACATCTTCAACATCTTTAACTATTTCACGAATGAGCATAAACATAAAAGCAAAAATGGCATAGTCTTTTAGCACTTCAAAAGCATAATATTGACCTTCTCCATTCTCAACGGTTATAGATGGGATAATATCAAATAAGCCAACAATTAGTATACTGAGTGACACCAAAAGCGAAATGATAATATTACCGATGAGGGGCAACTTTTTTAAATCGGTATTATAAACCTTTAGTAATAGCGCCGTTATTAAAAAGATAGCCACAAAGGAAATTCTATCTACAACATAGGCTATATAGAACCCCGAAAGGATTCCAACTATATTTAATATATGATAGTAGGTAAAAGCTAGTTTTATATTAATTTTTTCAACCAGGAATACCTTTTTGGGCTTATTTATCTTATCGGCTTCTAAATCATAAATATCGTTAATGATATAACCGGCAGCAGCAATTGTAATTGTTGCGAGCACTAAGAAAAAAAAATCGACATTCGATAAACTGGTGGCTACGGAGAATGTTGGAAAGTAGACATATTTAAAAAGAATTTGAATACAAGCGATCATCAATAGGTTCTTCCATCTAATGAGTTTAAAGAACGTGCTTAAATTCATTTATAATTCTTTTTAATTCTATCTAAATCACGTTTGTTATCTTTATCTCTTAAGGCCTCTCTTTTATCGTGTAATTTCTTTCCTCTACATAGTGCAATCTCTAATTTTGCCCAACCTTTGTCGGTTAAAAATAATCTCAACGGGATAATAGTAAGTCCGACATCCTGTACTTCTTTCTGAAGTTTTTTAAGTTCCCGCTTGTTTAATAATAATCTTCTTTCGCTTTTAGGCTTGTGATTATATACATTTCCATGCATATACTCTTCTATATACATATTAATGACAAATAATTCGCCATTATCATTAAACTCACAGAAACTCTCGGTAATGCGCGCCTTACTTTCCCTAATAGACTTAATTTCGGTACCGGTTAGTTGTATTCCGGCAACGTATTTGTCTAATATCTCGTATTCAAAACGAGCCTTTTTATTTTTTATATTGATATTAGGTTGCATTGGCACAAAACTAGATAAATTTGAAGAATAAGCCTAGTGCTGTTCCATTTTAATAAGAACATTCGAGATATTAGAATCGCTCAATGTTATGATATATAAATTAGCATTGTTTTGGTCATCAATTTCAGTATAAATTTCCTCGCCTATCAGCTTATTTGCAAAACCGGGTATTGTATTACTGTGCCCGACGATCAATACATTTTTACCTTTGGTAACTTTTAAAAATTGTTCATAATCAAAATCGAAGGGATCATAGATCTTTATACTCAATTTTTTGGCATTTGCTACATACTGCGCCGTATGTAACGTTCTTTTATAGTTTGTAGAATACACAGCATCAATTTTAAATTGATCAAAGATTCTACTCCAATTCAAGGCTCGTTGCCGTCCTTTTTTTGAAAGATCCGGATTTTTATCAGCAGGGTTACTTCTAACTTTCTCTGCATGCCTGATCAAATAATAAGTTGTAAGTTTCGAATTCTCAGACTCCTGGGCAAAAATTCCACTACTACTTGCAATGAACAGAAATATTACAATTATGTATTTTAACATATAAACAGGAATATTAAATGATAATAGATTATAGATCATTGATTTTCCATAAGCCCAAACTTTTATCGGCATAAGTTCCATCACCTTCGGTACAATTTTCATTTAAAATTAAAGTAGCTTTTGGAAAATTAAATGGTTTCTTCATTAAATTTAAAATGCGCCAATCACCTGTTACTATATCTTCGTTTGATCTACATGCAGTGAAAGTAGTAGTCATAAACAACTTAGCCTGGCTTTTTTTAATATTTTCGATAGCTTTTAAAATATCATCATTTGATAAATGCACAAAACAATCCCTACAAAAAATTAGGTCAACTTTAGGTAAAGGGTCTTTCGTTATATCAAGTTTCACAAAACTTCTTATTTCATTGGAGTAATTTCGATTATTGGAATCTATTATTTCCTGAACGATATCACCTCCTATATAG
This sequence comes from uncultured Aureibaculum sp., assembly GCA_965369125.1. Classification (GTDB taxonomy): domain Bacteria; phylum Bacteroidota; class Bacteroidia; order Flavobacteriales; family Flavobacteriaceae; genus Aureibaculum. The sequence continues at coordinate 47,240 of CBDUPN010000002.1, forward strand.
CTTGATAAATTTAGTGATATATTTTCCATCCAATTAAAATCACCACAAGGTAAGTCTAGCATTGATTGAATTTTATATTTAACAAAAATCTCAGGTAAATTTTCTCGTATCGTTTTAGTTTGTGAAAGCTCCGAACCTTGGCCAGATATAGATTTTTTACCTCTCCAATGATTAGTTCTATAAATGTAATTAAAGCGGTCTTCAATTGAGTTGTCTGTAAGACGATCAAAACCTCTTTCAAAGAAGCGTTTATCAAATGAAACATCTCCTCTTTTTATGGCATTTTTGTCTTTTTGCATCAAAATTAAGTTGAGAATTTTACAACTTCTTAAAGAAGTGCTAACCCAAATATAATTAAAAGATACTTAGGTAAGTTCGGATAAATACAATTTTATGTTGTTATCAGTCTTCCAATTAAAATGAAAAACAATCAGAAGCATAATTTTTGTTAGCTGTAATTATCAATCTTTAATGCCAAACTTATTTAATATATCTTCTAAAAGGCACCATTTAGTAAATGATGATTGCAATAAATTAGCGCCGACAAAAGCGGTAAACCACAACCAATTTATATTAACATAAATAGCTAGTAATAAGCTTATTAAAATAAAAGTTCCCGCAATAGCTCTAACGATTCTATTTTTCATAGTTCTTGTTTAGATTGTTCTTTCAATATTAACCACCGCCACATGGATAGTAGAAGTTGTTTCTTGTTTATCATTAAATTCTTTTACCATATCAAATACATGATCTACATTTTCCTCTTTTACAAAGGCGTAAAAGAAAATGGCTTCACCTTCATTCATGTCGTTGGCAAACCAGTTTTCTTGTATCGACATTAAGGATGCATCCCGATATCCAATAACGTCCTTATAACTATAAGCTTTTACATCGGCTTTTTTTAGGATTTGCTTTATATCTTTTTTAAAAGATTTAACCGCAGTGATGATCAGAAGTTTCATGGTTTCCATTATTTATGTTTAAGAATTATTTTCTTCTTTATTTTCATATTTATGTTTTTCTATCATATAATACAGCAAAGGCACAACAATTAATGTTAAGATTGTCGATACTATGGCACCAGCCACTAAAGAAATTGCCAAACCTTGGAAAATAGGATCGAATAAGATAATTGATGCACCTATAACAACCGCACCAGTTGTTAATAAAATGGGTGTTGTACGAACGGCACCGGCGTCAATTATGGCTTGTTTTAATGGCACATCATCATTTAATCTTATTTCTATAAAGTCTATGATCAACACAGAGTTACGAACCATAACACCCGCCAGAGCTATCATTCCTATAAATGATGTTGCTGTGAAAAAGGCTCCAAATAACCAGTGACCTAATACAATACCTATTAAAGAAAGCGGAATTGCAGCCATCATCACGATGGGTGTTTTAAAGTTTTGGAACCATCCCACAATGAGCATATAAATAATGACTATAACTACTAAGAAGGCAACACCTAAATCTCTAAATACTTCTAACGTGATCTGCCATTCTCCATCCCATTTAACCGTAAAATCACTTTCATTTGATGGTTGCTCCATATACAATTCATTTACCTTGTATCCGGTTGGAAGGTTTAATTTTTTGAGTTTCTCTTCCATTCCCAGTATAGCATATACCGGACTTTCTAAAGCCCCGGCCATATCTGCAGTTATGTAAACCAATCGTTTTTGATCTTTTCTATAAATGGTTTTTTGTAATGTATCTGTCCTCACTTCAACCAGATCACTTATAGGAATCATGATCCCTTGATTCGATTTTATCTTAATGTTTTGAATATCCTGTAATGAACTTTTTTCGGCATCCTCCAATGACAGGACAATTCCAATTCGGTCATTATCCGTCTCATCATATAAATTTGATATGGGATATTCTTTTAAAATAGTTGTTAAAGCCCCAACAATTTGTTGAGGAGCCACTCCATTAAGCATTGCTTTCTCTTTATCAACTTCGAGTTTATACTCGACCTGATCTGCTTCTACCATCCAATCTATATCAACAATATCGTCAGTATTTTCTAATATTTCTTTGACCTGATATGCCACATTAATTTGTTCATCATAATCAGGCCCATAAACTTCTGCCACAATGGTAGAAAGTACAGGAGGCCCGGGCGGAACTTCCACTATTTTTACATTCGCATCATATTTTTTCGCTATTTTTTGAATTTCGGGGCGAACGGTCTTTGCAATATCATGGCTTTGCGCCGATCGATCTTCCTTGTGCAATAAATTCACCTGTATATCTGCCATATTACTTCCACCTCGTAAATCGTAATGCCGTACCAATCCATTAAAAGTGATGGGAGCTGAAGTCCCAATATAATTCTGATAGTTTACCACTTCCCGTTGGGTCGATAGGTATTGTGAGATCTCCTTTGTAACCAAGGCAGTTCTTTCCAATGTCGTTCCCTCAGGCATATCGACAACTATTTGGAACTCATTCTTATTATCAAATGGTAACATCTTTACAGCCACCGTTTTGGTAAAGAACATAAGCATTGACCCTAATAATAGAACAACAGTTATTGCTATAAAGCCCCAGCGCTTCTTTGAATTATCTAATAAGGGTTGCTCAATTTTCTTGTAGAATTTGTAGATAAAACCGGTTTCAAAACCTTGCTCTTCTTTATGCTTCTGTTTGTCCTTTTCTTGCAGTAGATGATAGCCTAAGTAAGGTGTTACAGTTAATGCGACAAACAACGAAAGCATCATGGCTATAGAAGCGCCAATGGGCATCGGACTCATGTAAGGACCCATCATACCGGACACAAATGCCATAGGTAATATGGCGGCAATTACTGTAAATGTTGCCAAGATAGTTGGGTTACCAACTTCGTTGATCGCGAAAATAGCGGCTTGTTTAAAGGGCAAACGTTTCATCTTAAAATGCCGGTGCATATTCTCGGCAATAATAATACTGTCGTCAACCACAATCCCCACAACAAATACCAATGCGAAGAGGGTAATCCTGTTTAAGGTATAATCTAACATATAGTAGCTAAAGAGCGTAAGCGCGAATGTTAGTGGAACTGAAAAGAAGACTACCAGACCACCACGCCAACCCATTGCCAACATCACTAATAAGGTAACGGCCAAAATAGCAACTCCCAAATGCAATAATAATTCGCCAACTTTATGGGAAGCAGTTTCACCATAATTTCTTGAAACTTCCACATGAACATCATCCGGAATTAGATTTTGTTTTAATTGCTCAACTTGCTTTAATATCTTTTCTGATATTTTCATGGCATCAGCACCTTTTACCTTGGCAATTGAAACTGTTACAGCGGCATATTCTGATCCATAATTAGCAAAATTATCATTCGATTGACCATATCCGAAAGACACATAACTTTTAGGTGTTTCAGGTCCATCTTGTATGTTCGCGATTTGCTTAAGATAAACAGGCATGTTTTTATTCACCCCAACGACTAAATTTTCTACATCTTCAACATTGGTTAAAAACTTCCCTGTGGTTACCAAATATTCGGTATCATTTTTAACAAAACTACCAGATTGCGATTGTTGGTTATTCGTCTGGATCATTTGCATAATGCCAATGGCATCCACACCGTTTTCTGACATTTTATCTTTATCAAGAACTACTTTCAATTCACGATTTCTACCTCCAATTGTCTTCGTGATCGAAACATCTTTGATTTTTTCTACTTCATTCTTGAGCTCACCGGCGATTCTCTTTAGTTGGTAGTCATCATAATTTTCACTCCATAAAGTGATACCCAGCATAGGCACATCATCAATAGCCCGCGTTTTTACCATGGGTTCGTAAATACCATTAACAAACATATCCCTATGTTTCATTAACTCATTATATAAGTTAACATAAGAGCGTTCTGTGTCTTCACCTACATAGAACTGTACAATGATCATTGCCTGACCATTCATTGCCATGGAATGTACATGTTCTACTCCTTTTATATCAGAAATGATCTTTTCTAATGGTTTTACAACTCTATTCTCAACTTCTTTGGGACTGGCGCCCGGATAACCAACCATAACGTCGGCCATCGGCACAATTATCTGAGGTTCTTCTTCTCTAGGAATTAAAAAAGAACTATAAACACCAATAATCATAAGTGCGACCATGAGCAATATTGTCAACTTAGAGTTGATAAATGCATTGGCTATTTTACCTGAAATTCCGTCGTTCATCTTTTCTTAGTTATTATTGAAGTAATATATTTACGCCGTTTTCGAGCTTGCCATTTGCCGAGATGATGTATTGCTCACCTGCGCTTAATCCGGAAAGGACCTCTATATTATCACCAAATGATTTACCTAATCGTAACCAACGTAATAAGGCTGTATTTTGTTCACTAACCGTATATACACCCTTTAAACCGCCATGGGTTACTACAGCAGACCTGGGAATTAGAATGATCGAAACTTTAGCTGTTTTATTTTCAACAGGAAATTGTACCGTGGTGAACATGCCGGATAGAATTTTTGTGTCGGTTTTATCTAATTGCACTTTTACCAAATATTGGCCACCCGTATTTTTAGCCGAAGAACTTACTTCGGTTACTTTTCCTTTTAAATTTTGATCTAATGATTTTACCAAAACATTTACCTTAGATCCGGATTTAATTTGGGAAATATCATTTTCTGGTACCATGGCTGCCACTTCAAATTTGCCAGGAGATTCAATAGCAATTAAAGGCATGCCAGGATTCGCCATATCACCCGCTTCGATAAATTTATTGGTCACCACGCCGCTAAAGGGGGCAGTAATATTAGAATAAGCGAATTGTGAATTGATTTCATTCTTCATTTGGTTGGCGCCTTCTAAACGGGCTTTTGCCATTTCATAATGGGCTGTTATATCGTCCATTTCCTTTTGTGATGCACTATTTTCGGCAAACAAGTTTTTAAAACGATTGTAGTCTTTTTCTGCATTGGTATAAGCAGCTGTTGCTTCGGTAATAGTGGCATTTATTTGGGCTCGTTTTGCTTGTAGGTCTGCATTATTGATAGATATTAATAATTGACCTTTACTAACCTTTTGTCCAACATTAACATAAACTTTATTTACAGAACCCATCATACGAGTACTTAAATTGGCACTGTTCGTTGCCTCAATTTTTCCACTTGCAGTTATAAATTGATTATTTTCATTAGATTGAACTGAACCAACAACTACAGTAATTGGGGCCGTATTGTTCTTTAAAGCTGATTTGTCTTTGGATCCGCAATTAAGCATTACTAATGACAATGCGATGATGGCTAATTTGAATGTATATTTTTTCATTATTTCATTAAAAAATTAAGATATGATTGTGCATAATTGTATTCAAAAATGGTTTGGTAATATTCCAACTGTTTTTGAGAATATTGTGTTTCAACTATCAAGAGATCTGACGTTTTTTCGAGTCCTTGTTTAAATCTATTAGTTCTAATACGCATCGATTCTTTAGATTGATCCAATGCTAGTTTTGTAAGCTTTAACTTGTTTTCGGCATCAAACAACATTCGTTTAGCTTTATTAAATTCCAGATTGCTTTGCGAAATATATTGTTCGTATTGCAATCTTGATTTTTCATATTCGGCCTTGCTTTTTTGAATTTTACCGAATCGTTTTGAACCTTCAAAAATATTCCAGCTTAATTGAGCTCCAATGAGATAACCGCTGGCGTCGGTTTGAAAGATCTTATTATCGTATAATTCATAACTTCCGAAAGCATTCAAACTAGGTAGAAAAGCTAATTTGTCGGCCTTATGCATGGTTTGATAAGCGGTCGACGCGAGCTTCATGGCCTTAATATCGGCACGCTGGTCTGAAACCGTACTATTTTCATTGATTGCCAGTACCGAAACAGACAGACTATCGGTAGGTTTGTATTGTACGCGATCAGTATCATTTAGTAAGAAAGACAAATATTCTGAACTATTTTTTATATTACTTTTAGCATTTTGTAGTTGGTTTTGCACTTCTGTTACCCTTACTTCTATAGCTAAAACATCGGCCTTTTGCAAAAAGCCCTGTTTGAAACTATTCTCTGCAAGCGATTTGTTCGCCAATGCTGCTTCTAATGCCTTGTGTAAAACGTCAACAGCTTTATACGCTAACTGAAGCTGCATATAAGCTTTTTCAACTTCGAATGTCATATAATCCTTGGTACGTTCAATTTGAAATTCTTGAGCTTCCATTTTGTTTTTAGCAGCTTTTCTCTGATAGATACCATCCATGTTGATAATGGGTTGTAAAACCTCTATTTTGGTGGCGAAGTTTTTAATTTGATTTGGGTTATTCAATAGGATAGGATCAAAATCACTATTTGTTAATATTTCCTGATTTAATTTTGATCCGAAAGCCATTAATGGATTGGTGGTAGCTATTCCGGTATGTGATACCGATATATTTGGGAGTAATACCGCATTTGTTTGCCTGTAATCAGCTTTAGCCTGGTAGTACTCCTGTTCTGAAATTTTTATTGAGGCGTTATTTTTAGCCACCAACTCGAAAACTTCATTTTTGGAAATAGGTATTATCTCTTGAGAATGAATTGTTTCCTGAGGCATCAATAAGATTAAATAAAGTATGAGTGCCAATTTCTTCATATGTTCTAGTTTTAAACGCTGCAAAAGTAGCGGTGATGGTATGAGATGTGAGTAACTAATATTACGTCTATGTGTAACAAAAGTGGCGGTTGGTATAAAATTAAATTTATTTGATGTCGAAATTAAAGCGAGGATAAACCTGAAACAATGATATTCATCAGGAAGCCCGTTCTTGGTGACTATAGTTGCATAAAAAAAGCACTCAGAAGTGAGTGCTTTTTATGTTATTATTTATTATTTAGAAGTCTATCCTTATATCTTTTTTGGTTCTACTTTATAAAAATGTTTTTGTTTACGGTAATAATTATTTTTTAATGAATCCATCTCTTTCATGATTTGTTCCATTCTTTTTTGATGCATTTTGAAATTATTTTTAAAGAATTCATCGGTATAAAAATTATTTATATTAAATGGATCTTGACCAAAAAAGTCTCCCATAAAGATACTATCTAAGGGTCTGAAATGGCCTTCGAAATTAAGTCGAAATTTATCAAATATTTCTTTTTCTAGTATAGAGTCATTTTTAATATTCGAATAAAAATAGCTATAGGTTGAATCTACACTAATTAAATTACCATTTTCATCATAGTCTTTCTGTACCTTAATATCTATCTTGGGCTTAATAGTATCTTTTAAATCAGAACCTTTGTCCATCTTGTGTTGACTGTTACAAGATGTTGATAGAAAAGATACAAGGCTTATAAATAAGATCAATTTTTTCATCTCGTATAATTTTAAAATTAACAAATTTCTAATCTATCAGCTCTAAAATAATTTGAGAAGATCTAAAGGGATACATTAAATTAAGAGAATCCACCCCTAAGGGCGCATTCTCTTAATTATTCCTTAATTAAATCTACTTGCAAAACAATGGCACACATGATTTTATTATTTCACTTCTATTAATCTGGCTGGTTTAGGTTTTGCTTCTTCACGTTTTGGAATTGCAATGATCAACTCACCATTTTTATATTGTGCTGCTATTTTATCGCTGTCGACAACATTTTTTGGAAGCGTAAAGCTTCTTGTAAAAGATTGATAGCTATATTCTTTGCGAGTATAATTATCTTTTTCTTCCTTATTTTCAACTTTCTTTTCAGATGAAATGGTAAGGATATTATCTTCAAGATCAATATGAAAATCCTTTTTTTCCATTCCCGGTACCGCAACTTCTACTGTAAATGCATTATCATCTTCTTTAATATTTACTGCTGGAAGGGTAGTGTTGGTATCTGAAAAATTAGTTGTTGACCAATCTCTAAAAAAATCATCTAAAATGGTTGGTAATACTGGAATACCTGTGCTTTTGATTAACATAACTTTATAATTTTAAATTAGACTTTATTTTTAATTCTACAGTTGATAAAAAGCAAATTAAATACCAAACGATATATTATGACATTTTAGCATTTTTTTTGAGGTAAAAATGACATATTGACAACTGACTGTCAGTTGTTTATACAAAAAAACCTTTTAAATTATTAAAAGGCATCTATATACTAGATATGTATATTATTAATTAAATATATCAATTCAGTTAGGCAATTTAAAACAGTAAATTATGCAGTATTAAATCGTTAAGAGAAACCATACCAATATATTCCTTATTTTCCTGAACAGGTGCGATCCTTAATCCAACTTTCATCAATAAATTCGACACATATCTAATATCCATGTCGTGTGGAACACTTATTACGGGTTTACTCATTATTTCAAAAACATTCACTTCATCAGGTGTCTTATCAGCAATAATAACGCCTTTGATCAGATCGTGCACCAATACAATACCGTAGGCATCCTGAGGATATCTTTTTTTTACGATAAGAGCTTCTACTTTTTCGGTTCTCATTAGCTCAACAGCTTCCTTCGCGGATGCCATACCGTCAATGAATATTATATTTTTTTGCATAACGTCTTTCGCCGATTGAAAATTTCTTTTTTGCATAATATGATATCTTATATGTAACTTATTTGTTTATAATTTTAGCGGATTATACTCAACTATTTATCAAAAGTATTGATCTCTTGCCTGTTTTTTAAATTCTTTCATTTGACTTTCCAAACCAGCGACATGTTCAATAGGTAAAACAAACGCAATACCAGTACTCGGTTTTTCAAATTCTCCAGCCTTTTGTATAACCTTCATTAGATTTTCTACCACATGCGATTCAACCAAAAAAACAATAATTTCGGTTTGATCTTCAATACTTAGTCCAAAGAAAGTTTTGGCCTCATGAATTCCAGTTCCACGTGCTGAAATGATGGTTGCTCCAGTAGCCCCGGCTTTTTTCATTGCATCGACTACCTTATCAGTAATGTTGGGCTTAACAAAAGCCATTATTAATTTAAATTGCATGGTTTATTTTTTAATATTATTCATTCTGTTTTTTATTGCCGTAAATTGAGCATATCCCAACACGGATATTATTGGGAATAAGCTGGCAAATGCTATTAATCCAAACCCATCAACAGCCGGATTTCTACCCGGTACCGCACCTGAAAGTTCTAATCCTAATGCTGTAACTAGCGGTACAGTAACAGTCGACGTTGTAACACCTCCCGAATCATAGGCTAAAGCTATTAAATCTTTTGGTGCGAATATTGTTTGTATGATCACAATTATATAACCTACCATAATATATATGTATAAAGGTGTGCCTGTTACGATTCGAAAAGTACCAAGTGCCAGCGCAAAAGCGACACCTACGGCCACTGTAATTCGAAGTCCAAACGGACTTATTGTTCCAGACGAAACTTCCCCAGCCTTTATCGCAACCGCAATTAGCGATGGTTCGGCAATCGTCGTGGCAAAACCTATGGCTGCTGCAAATAGATATATCCAATAATACTGAGTCCATGTTGTGATTTCTGTTCCTGAATTTACTAAAAATGAAGGATCTGATAATTGATTTGCCATTATTTTTCCCAATGGGAATAAAGCTTTTTCTAAACCCATAATAAAAAGAGCCAATCCGAGAACAACAAATATACCTCCCAAAATAACCCTTTTTACATGAGGTATCGGCTGTTTGAGTACGACCACTTGAAAAAAGACGATCAAGGATAATATCGGAAAAACATCTCTCAATGTATATAACAATATTACTAGAAAATCTAAAGCGAAATCTATCATTTACAATTATTTATTTAAACCAAAATAATCCATAGGCCATTACAAAAATCATCGGTAAAAGTGATGCAAAAGCTATCAGGCCAAAGCCATCCGTCAATGGACTTCTTCCTTTGATCACATTGGCCAATCCTACTCCTAATGCTGCCACCAGCGGCACTGTAATGGTTGAAGTAGTTACCCCTCCGGCATCATATGCCAACCCAATAATTTCACTTGGAGCAATAATGGTCATTAACATAACCATCAGATATCCTCCAATAATTAAATAATATAATGGCCAGCCTTTTAAAATGCGTAAAACTCCTATTACAATGGCGAACCCCACAGAAAGCGCCACCGTCAAACGCAATCCTAAAGCATATGTATTTAATGTATCAATATCCTGGTCTATGAGTCCTGCACCTGCCGATATAGTGGCCGCTTCCTTTGCTATAGCTAATAAGGCGGGTTCGGCTATAGTTGTAGAAAATCCCAGCGCAAATGAAAATGTTAATAGCCAAAACAAACTTCCTTTTCTGGCTAAGGCATATGCCAAGCTTTCTCCAATAGGAAATAGACCCATTTCCAATCCTTCTACAAATAGCATTAAACCAAAAATTACAAAAAGAATACCAACGAGCACATCACCAATCTGAGGAAAAGGCTGTTGAATTACTACAGTTTGAAAAAAAATAACGACAACTATTATAGGCAATATATCAAGCAGCGCAATTTTTAGTTTTTTCCCTAATAAAAGTAAATGATTTTTTAGCACTCGGTCATTAATTAATAAATATGTTTGAGGTAAATATAATTAATAAAAATTCAATACAAACTTAAAATGAAGATAGCAACATAAATATATTGACTCTGTTATTTGATTAAAGTATTTGCCATTACCTGGAAATATTGTTTTGGAGAAAAAAATACCCTTTTTAAATAATATTAAAAAGGGTATAAGCTTAAGCAAGAAGAATTTTTTTATTTATTTCTAAAAACCAATTTATCATCAAATGCGTCTAGCAATATCGAGCTGTTTGCTGTTACTTTTCCTGATAGAATTTCTTTAGAAAGTTCGTTCAGCACTTTGCGCTGGATCACCCTTTTAATGGGTCTTGCACCAAATTGAGGGTCAAAACCTTGTCTTGCTAAACTTTCTAACGCTTCTTCAGTGATAGAAAGTTTAATACCCTTTTCAGCAAGCAACTTTGTCAACAGATCAATTTGCAACTGCACAATTTTCGCTACTTCATTTCTATTCAACGGTGTAAACATAATGATCTCATCAATTCTATTCAGAAATTCAGGTCTGATATTCTTTCTTAACAGGCCTAGCACATCAATCTTTGTAGTTTCAATAACCTGCTCACGATGATCCATATCAATATTCTCGAAATTCTCCTGAATAACGTGTCCTCCCATATTTGAGGTCATGATGATAATAGCATTTCTAAAATCAGCAACCCTACCTTTATTATCAGTTAACCGTCCTTCGTCAAGCACTTGTAATAAAATATTGAAGGTATCGGGATGTGCTTTTTCAATTTCATCAAGCAATACCACCGAGTAGGGTTTACGGCGAACAGCTTCTGTAAGTTGTCCACCTTCTTCATAACCTATGTATCCCGGAGGCGCACCCACTAATCTACTTACCGCGTGTCGTTCTTGGTACTCGCTCATATCAATTCTGGTGATAGCGCCTTCATCATCGAATAAATACTCTGCCAATGCTTTGGCCAACTCTGTTTTCCCAACGCCTGTGGTTCCGAGAAAAAGGAAAGTACCAATGGGTCTTTTATTATCTTGCAATCCGGCTCTCGATCTTCTTACTGCGTCTGAAACCGCCTGAATAGCTTCATCTTGCCCGATAACCCTTTTATGCAATTCTGCTTCAAGGTGCAATAGTTTTTCACGTTCGCTTTGTAACATTTTCTGTACAGGAATACCGGTCCATTTGGCAACAACTTCCGCAATATCTTCGGCAGTAACTTCCTCTTTTATCAAAGCATTTTCCTGATTTTTTTGTAGGTCTTTTTGTAGTGAAATAAGTTTTTCTTCTTCCACCTTTATTTTTCCATAACGGATCTCGGCTACTTTACCATAATCGCCCTCTCGCTCGGCCCTTTCTGCTTCTAGTTTATAATCTTCAATATTCTTTTTAGCAGTTTGAATATTATCAACGACTTCTTTTTCACTCTTCCATTTGGCATTAATACTTTCACGCTGTTCTTTTAAATTGGCCAATTCTTTCTTAAGACCGGCTAATTTTTTCTCATCTTTTTCTCGTTTAATTGCCTCTATTTCGATCTCCAGTTGCATTATTTTCCTATCTAATACATCTAATTCTTCTGGTTTAGAATTGATTTCCATTCTTAGCTTAGCAGCCGATTCATCCATAAGGTCAATAGCCTTATCGGGCAAGAATCTATCTGTGATATAACGTTGTGATAGTTCAACAGCAGCTATAATAGCTTCGTCTTTAATCTGAACCTTATGATGGGCTTCATATTTATCTTTAATACCACGTAAAATAGAAATTGCACTCTCAATATCTGGTTCGCTTACAATCACTTTTTGGAAACGTCGTTCCAGTGCTTTATCTTTCTCAAAATGTTTTTGATATTCATCAAGGGTAGTGGCGCCAATGGCCCTAAGTTCCCCTCTTGCCAAGGCTGGTTTTAATATGTTGGCAGCATCCATAGCTCCTTGACCGCCTCCGGCACCAACCAATGTGTGTATTTCGTCAATAAATAAAACGATTTGACCTTCTGCAGAGATCACCTCCTTAATAACCGATTTAAGCCTTTCTTCAAACTCCCCTTTATATTTAGCACCGGCAATAAGCGCACCCATATCTAACGAGTAGATCACTTTTTCGGTTAAATTTTCGGGTACATCTCCTTTGACTATTCGATGCGCTAATCCTTCTGCAATAGCCGTTTTTCCTACCCCAGGCTCTCCAATTAGAATTGGGTTATTCTTGGTTCTACGTGATAATATCTGTAAAATTCTCCGTATTTCTTCATCCCTTCCAATTACAGGATCCAATTTGCCATCGTTGGCCAATTGGTTTAGGTTTTTAGCATACTTATTCAAAGCATTATAGGTGTCTTCTGCGCCTTGCGACGTAACTTTGCTTCCTTTTCTAAGCTCCTCTATGGCCTTAGTAAGGTCTTTTTCTGAAATACCATTGTCTTTTAACAGTTGAGCCGTATCATCTTTAGATTTTAGCATTCCCAATAAAATATGTTCGATAGAGACATATTCATCTTTCATTTTTTTGGCAATATTAGCGGCGTCTGTAAACATACTATTAGCCTTTCTCGAAAGCATTAATTCCCCTCCCGACACTTTTGGAAAGCTTGATATAATATTATCTAATGTTTGTTTGAATATATCGGTGTTTACGCCCAGTTTAGATAATAAAAAGGGAGTAACATTTTCATCTACCTCGAAAATGCCTTTTAGAATATGTGCATTTTCAATTTGTTGATGACCAAGGCCTTGTGCAATTTGCTGAGCTTGTTGTACGGCCTCCTGGGATTTTATGGTAAAATTATTAAAATTCATATCTATTTTTTATTGATATTTGAGCAAAATGCGTTCCAGTGTAATAAAACCCTGTTTAACACGTCAAAATGGCTGTAAAATGGATTATTTTAAGACAGTTTGTCTTTAATGTGATTAATTAAGAAGGAAAAATGGGATTTATCAAAAAAATATTTAACAATAATACCGTAAATAAAATACCTCTAATTGACTGGACGATGATAGGCGGTATTGATAATATGACCGAAATTATTGATAGATCGAAAAATAGTACGCTCATTATCTTTAAGCATAGCACACGTTGCGGTATTAGCGGCAGTATACTGCGGAAATTTGAAAAAAAGACGAGTACTTCATCAACAGATAATAAATTATTTTATTTTATAAATGTGATAAAGAACAGGGATGTATCCAACGAAATAGAAAAACGCTTTAGCGTAAGGCATGAATCACCACAAGTATTAATTGTGAAGAATAACGAAGTTATCAAACACGATTCGCACTATAGCATATTAGATATAGAGTTGGCGGACTTTTAAGTAAATTATTTAATTAAATTTATGACGCCTGATAATATTTTTTATATTATTCTTTAGATCTTCACCGGCATCGTAAACCATCTGCTCATTACTTGGAAATTGCACAGATCTCGCAGTTATTAACCTTAATAGATCGTCTTCTAAGGCGCGTTTATCGCCGTCATAATTAGCATAGATATGCTCGAATACAAAACCGGATGTCAAAGGATAAGAATTTATTTGCTGTTTGGTCTTTAGATCAAAATATTTAACATTACCAGTAATTTGAACATCTTTATGTTGAATAAACTTATAAAAATTACAGCGCACAGTAGTATATTTATCCACTTTGATCTGATTTCCTAAACTATCTTTAACAACTTTTCCATCAGCATCTAATAAATATTTCCATCCGTCTTTTATTTGCTTTTCTTTAATGATCTGTTTTTCGCTGATTTGTTCCGGACTAATATTTATGTTCGTGAATTCAAGTTGCATATCGTAATCATACTTTATATTAGGCTGAGGATTGGTATGATAGGTTGTCCAAAGATCGTCTAGTCCATAAGTATTGAAATTTAACAGATCTTCTTCCAGACGATTTGGAATTACCTTGTCTGATCCATTATATAATTGAACCTTAACATGATCAAGCCCTTTTTGATAGGCTTCTTCTATTTTATTATTCACATCTTTATAATTCGGACTCAACTGGCTTAAGTACATAAAATCATCATAAGCTTTTCTATAATCATATTTATACTTAGCGGACTTCATTAAATTAGAGGCATTATCATATAGGTAGCCCGACAAGTTATTTTTAGAATCGATGATCTGGTCTGTATAGTTTTTAAAGTTGAAATTCGCGTCCCTGTTTTCATCAATCACTCGAAGTGGAAGCAAAGGATTAATTCTTTCCTGAATAGCGTTTAATCTAAGATATGTGTTATATATCTTTTCGTAATTAGCCGGATTTCCTTCTTTTTTAAGGAAACTAATGTTTTTTAATTCCCTATTAGAATTTTTCACAAATGCATCTTCAAGCATGTAAATATAATCCTGGTTACCTTTCTTAGTTTTATTTTCTGAAAGCTTTTCGACAGCTATGTTTATAGTACTTTCATAATTACCTGTATTCAGATTTTCTTGTGCCTTTTTTACACTACTGCAAGAAATTGTAGTGGCTATGATAAGTAATGCGATCAGTTTTTTCATGGGGGTTAGTTGAATTTTAATAATATAACAGTTACTTCAACTAGAATAACGCTTTGTTAATAAGGATATTGTGATTTTTTCTTACAAGTAAAAAAGACCCAATTTGAGTATTTAATCAAACGCGATGAAATAAGGGGTGATTGGATATTAAAACTGTTGCTTTTCAAGCAACGAATTTATTTTTTGTTTAAAATTTAGTAAAGAATATTTTATAAATTCATAATCCTTGGGGTAGGGAATGGCCTTCGATTTTAAGGCTTCATAATATTTCTGATCAATAGCTCTTTGGTCTCCTCGGTATTTTCCGTATAGATGTTGAAATTTGGCCTCACCAAATTCAGAGTTTTCAGAAATAGTCGTGTTATTTTTACTGTTTTTTATGAGAATCTTTCCCTCGATCTTAGAAGACTTATTTTGCTGAAATAAAACAACTTCGGCTTTTACAGTACTATATTTGGGCACTTTTATGTCATTACCTTTATCGTCTTTCATTACATTTCCATTACCGTCTAATTGGTATTGCCAGCCGTCCTGAACCTTGGCCTCTTGCGGAACAGTTTCTTGTAAGGTTTTTTCAGGCTCAAAAGAAAGTTTGTCCAGGCTGATCATGACCTCATAATCATATTTTATATTACGGTCTTTCTCATTGTGATAAATGACCCATGGATTATTAAAATTTGACGCATTAATGGTATTTAGATCTTGTAAACTATCATTTGATATTGTACTAATGTTGTTTTTTAATATGGTTAACACATGGCTACTTCCTTTGGTTTTTGCTTTTTGTAAGAGCTCATTTAAATTATTCTTATAAACGGGATCTATATAAATTAGATCTTCTAAATTTTTATGTGCATTTCTGGCATCTATCTGGCTACCTTTTAGATCTTTTAAGGCTGTACTGTAAAGAAGATCGGCGTAGTTCTTCTTAGACAAGGCAATTTTTGATGAATAATCACTAAATTTAAATTCAACATTTTTTCCTTCATAAAAGAGGGGTAGTAATGCACGTACTTCATCTTGTCTTATATCAAGATTTAAATAATTCCCATAAATTTTTTTAAAACTTTCGGCTGTTTTTAACTTTTCGAGTTGTTTGATCTCTTCAATGTCGGCATCGGCTGCTTTTCGGTACGCTTCTTTAAGTAATGGGATGTGTTTTTGACTTGAATTTTTATTTTTATCCTTATTGAGTTCGGCGATTGAAATATCAAAGGCTTCGGCATAATTACCTGTTTCAATTTTATTCGATACAGTTTGGGTACTGCTGCAAGACAGCAGCAATATAAAGATGGAAAAAATTAAAATTGATTTCATTGTAAACTTGTAGTTAGAAGATTACAACAAAGTTAGTATTTTAAAAGGATTTATTTTGATGAAGGAATTACTTTCCCGCTACATTTACCAAATCCTATTCTTATATTGTCATTTTCGCAGTAGCCTCTTAATAGTACTACATCACCATCATTAATGAATTTACGTTCTGTTCCGTCATTTAATTTTAATGGCTTGGTACCTCTCCAGGTTAATTCGAGCATTGAACCATAACTGTCTGGTGTTGGCCCTGAAATAGTTCCTGATCCCATCATATCACCAGCTCTTATATTACAACCATTGCTCGCATGGTGAGTGAGTTGCTGTGCCATCGTCCAGTACATATATTTAAAATTAGTCTTAGAAACGAGGTTTTCTTCACCGTTTTCAGGCTTTATATAGGCTTGTAAATTAATATCAAAACTATGCTTTCCCGTTTGTTTCAAATAAGGCAAAGGTTCAGGATTTTGAGCAGGACTCGATACTCTAAAAGGCTCTAAGGCATCTAAAGTGACGATCCATGGTGACATGGTAGACGCAAAGTTTTTACCCAAAAATGGTCCTAGAGGTACATATTCCCAGGCTTGTATATCACGTGCACTCCAGTCATTAAGTAATACCATGCCGAAAATATAACTCTCGGCTTCATCAATATTTATCGATTCTCCTAGTTTATTTACATCTGTCGTTATAAATGCCATTTCTAATTCAAAATCCAATAATTTTGAAGGGCCAAATTCAGGCACCTTAGCATTTGCAGGCTTGGTTTGGCCATTAGGTCTTCTGATACGTGTTCCTGAAGTTACAATAGAAGAGCTTCTTCCATGATAACCTATAGGAATATGCAACCAATTTGGTAATAAGGCATTTTCTGGATCCCTGAATAAACTGCCGACATTGGTAGCATGTTCTTTACTGGAATAGAAATCGGTATAGTCACCCACACTTACAGGTAACTGCATTTCAATTTCATCCATCGTAAAAATAATTCTATCGCGGTGTTCTTTATGATCCCTTAAAACCGGATTATTAATATCGAAAATTTCGGCTATTCTGTTTCTCACCAAACGCCATGTAATACGGCCATCAGCAATAAAATCATTTAAGGTATCCTGTAGAAACATGTCATCGGTTAGGGGAATTCCCTTAAAATAACCCAGTTGATGCAATGCTCCCAGATCAATCGCATAATCGCCGATACGTGAACCAATCGTAATTATATCGTCTCGCGTTAAAAAAACACCAAAAGGAATGTTTTGAATAGGAAAATCGGATTTTTTATCTACTGCTAACCAAGTTTTTCTGTTTGGATCATTGGCCGTTATGGGCTTCTTCATAATATTAGAATTATTTTAAGTCAAATATAGATGATTCTCTTTATTTGCAAAATGAAATTAGTACTTTTGATCAAATTTTACTCAATTTTAAAGATTATTTAACAATGCAAAGAGATTTTCAAATTTTCGACCTTATAGAAGAAGAAAAAGAACGTCAGTTAACTGGCTTAGAATTAATAGCTTCTGAAAATTTTGTAAGCGAACAGGTCATGGAAGCAGCCGGTACGGTACTTACGAATAAATATGCTGAAGGATATCCGAATAAACGATATTATGGAGGTTGTGAGGTTGTAGATGTGGTAGAGCAGATAGCTATAGATCGGGCAAAAGAACTTTTTGGCGCCGAATATGTAAATGTGCAACCTCATTCAGGTTCTCAAGCAAACGCGGCGGTGTTTTTTGCATTGTTAAAACCCGGAGATAAAATATTGGGCTTTGATCTTTCTCATGGAGGTCATTTAACACATGGTTCTCCTGTAAATTTTTCGGGTAAATTGTATAAAACGTCTTTTTATGGGGTTGAAAGGGAAACAGGCGTATTAAATTATGATAAAATTCAGGAAACTGCCAGGAATGAAAAACCAAAACTCATCATTGCAGGCGCCTCAGCCTATTCAAGAGATATTGATTTTAAGCGATTCAGGGAAATCGCAGATGACGTTCAAGCCTTGTTATTGGCTGATATATCGCATCCTGCGGGTTTAATAGCCAAAGGTATTTTAAATGATCCGTTGCCTCACTGTCATGTTGTTACTACGACAACGCATAAAACACTACGCGGACCAAGAGGCGGGATGATTATGATGGGTAAAGATTTTGAAAATCCTTTTGGGGAAACCTTAAAGAGTGGTAAACCGAAAATGATGTCGTCGATATTAAATTCGGCTGTATTCCCGGGTATGCAAGGAGGGCCTCTTGAACATATTATTGCAGCAAAAGCAATTGCCTTTGGTGAAGCTTTGACAGATGAATTCTTATTTTATCAATTGCAAGTAAGGAAAAATGCACAAGCAATGGCCAAAGCTTTTGTAGAAAGGGGTTATCATATTATTTCAGGTGGTACAGATAATCATATGATGCTCATAGATTTGCGAAATAAGAATATTTCAGGTAAGGAAGCCGAAAATGCATTGGTAAAAGCGGATATTACCGTAAACAAGAATATGGTTCCGTTTGACGATAAGTCGCCTTTTGTAACTTCAGGCATTAGAGTGGGTACTGCAGCTATAACTACAAGGGGTCTTATTGAAGATGACATGGCAAAGATCGTTGCCCTGATTGATGAAGTTATTTCTAATTTCGAAGATGAAAAAATTCTTAAAAATGTTGCTGGCAAAGTAAATAAGATGATGGCTAAAAGGCCATTGTTCGCTTAAACCTTTGAATCCGTAATCGTTAAGTGGTTTTGATATGATTTTTATCATATGAAATTTACTGGATAATATGTTTCTTAGCAACTATTAACCAAAATAATGTTATGGGTTCTCACGCCGTTAAAGCTATAACATCACAAAAAGAACGTAAAAAATTTGTGTATCATTTGCTGAATGATGTGAAAGCATTAGAGAAAATGGTACAAGATGATCTTTTTGAGAAAGGTATTCAGAGGATAGGGGCTGAGCAGGAACTTTGTATCGTTAATAAGAATTACAGGCCTTCATTTAATGCCATTAAGATCCTCGATAAATTAAACGACCCACATTTTACAACCGAGTTAGCTTTATTTAATTTAGAAATTAACTTGGACCCATTTGAATTAAAGGAACATTGCTTTTCGAAAATTGAAGACCAACTTAGTGTTTATATTAAAAAAGTACAGCAAGTTGCAGATGAATTTGATCACGACAAGATCGTCTTATCAGGAATTTTGCCTAGCTTAAAGAAAAAGGACCTCATATTTGAAAATATGACCCCTTTGGAACGCTATACCATACTAAATGAAATTTTAAGAAATATAAGGGGTGGAAAATTTAAATTAAGAATTCGAGGCGTTGATGAACTCATTATTAAACATGATTCCATCCTTTTTGAGGCATGTAATACCAGTTTTCAGGTACATTTACAGATAGGTTTAGATGAAATAATCGACAAATACAATTGGGCCCAGGCTATTGCAGGACCTGTGCTTTCTATCATGTCAAACTCCCCATTATTAATGGGGCGGGAATTATGGAGTGAAACTAGAATAGCCTTATTTCAGCAAAGTGTAGATTTACGAAATACTTCCTATTTGTTACGTGAACAAAAACCCAGGGTTTCTTTCGGTAATGACTGGATCAAAAAATCTATCGTGGAGTTATTTACCGACGATATCTCGAGATATACACCTTTAATAACCTCTAATTTTGAGGAAGACTCATTGAAAGTACTTGAAAAGGGAATTCGACCGGAATTACGGGCGCTGAATTTGCATAATGGAACCTTATATAAATGGAATAGGTTATGTTATGGAGTTGATAATAATGTGGCCCATTTACGCATCGAAAACAGATATATACCTTCAGGCCCAAGTATTAAGGACGAAGTGGCAAATGCCTTATTTTGGGTTGGTGTAATGCAAGGTATGCCCGAAGAGTATAAAAATATTTGGGAAAAGATTCCTTTTAATGATGCCAGGGGTAATTTTATAAACGCGGCAAGAACTGGAATTAATACATATTTCAACTGGTTTGGTGAAGGTATTTCGGCAAAAAGATTAGTGAAAAAGATTCTTATTCCGATGGCGAAAAAGGGTTTAAAAAAATCAAATGTTAATTCGAAGGATATTAAATACTATTTAAATATTATTGAGAAACGAGTTGATAAAAATGTAACCGGAAGCAAATGGATGGTTAGAAGTAGCAGGAAATTGCGGGAATCGGTATCTAAAGATGTATCTTGTCTTTTGCTTACCTACCATTTGTATAAAAATCAGCAAACCAATAAACCTGTTCATCAATGGGATCTGGCAGATGCCAATTCATCTTCATTGTCTAAAAAATTTGATAAACTGTATAAGGTGATGACTACTGAGTTATTTGTAGTTAACGAAGATGATCTTGTAGAACTCGTTGCAAAAATAATGGAGTGGAAGAACATACATCATCTTCCGGTAGTTAATAAATTCAACAAAATTATTGGCATTATTTCCAAATCTAATTTAGCGGGTATTGATTTTTTAAAGAAGAAGGATAGGATGATAGTTGCCAAAGACATTATGATTAGAAAAGTTGTTGCTGTTGATCCTGAAACTTTGGTTGAAGATGCAAGAGAAATAATGAAACTTAATAATATTGGATGCTTACCAATTATTGAAAGTGGCGAGCTCATTGGTATATTCACAAAAAATGATTTAAAAAAAATAGATAAATACTCGAATGGAAATGACGGACAATGTAATTGAATCTTTTGAGAAAAATATTGAGTTTGAAAGAGTTTTAGCAGAAATTCACGGTCAAAAAGCTTCACCGACAATAATTATCATCGCTGGGATACATGGCAACGAAAAAGCTGGAATTTATGCTTTACAAAAAGTTATACAAAAGATTGATTATGAAAAAATTAAATTTAATGGAAACTTCTATGCTGTAAGTGGAAACCTCAATGCTCTTAAAAAGAATATACGCTATGATAAGGTAGATTTAAACAGGATTTGGACCAGTGAACAAATTGAGTCAATTAGTTCCTCACAAAATGGATTTAATAAAGAATTAAAAGAACAGCAAGAAATATATAACATCATAAAAACAATATTAAAAAAGGAAAAAGGCCCATTTTATTTTATAGATCTTCATACAACTTCTTCTGATACAATTCCTTTTATTACGATTAGCGATTCTTTAAATAATAGAAATTTCTCGTCAAATTTTAAAGTACCTATCGTTTTGGGTATTGAAGAGTTTTTAGACGGTCCATTACTAACATTCATCAACGAGTTTGGGCATATGGCTTTGGGTTTTGAAGGAGGGCAGCACAATGATAATAATTCAATTGACAACTGTGAAGCCTTTATATGGTTATCATTAGTTTATACCGGTTGTATAAAAAGGGATCAAGTAAAAGATTTTAAAATATTTAAGAGCAGATTATCTGCCTTTAGTAAAAGGCAGGAGTTCTATGAAATAGATTACAGATATTTAATTTCTGAGAATGAAGAATTTAAAATGGATGAAGGATTTAAAAATTTCGATCCAATAGCCAAAGGTCAATTGCTGGCGAGGAGTGATTCTCAGGTAATAACTTCAATCATGAATGGTAGAATTTTAATGCCGCTTTATCAAAAAAAGGGAAGTGAAGGGTTTTTTATCATTACAAAGATCTCTAAATTCTGGCTCAACACATCAATTGTTTTCAGGAAGCTAAAATTGCATCATTTACTGCGTTTATTACCTGGGGTTAGAAAAGACCCCACGAATTCTTTTACATTATTGGTGAATCCAAAAACAGCAAAATTTTTGAGAAAAGAAATATTTCACTTATTCGGCTACCGTAAACAAGTAATAAAGGATAATAAATTACATTTCATAAAAAGAGATAGGGAGATTACCCAGCTTAAATGATTAATCTACTTCTTTTGCCCTTTCAAGGATCTTTTGAGGTAGTGCTTTCTTTGCCTTAGCACCTAATTTCTTAATTTTTTCAACGCTTGTAATCAAATTACCACGGCCTTCCACCAATTTATTCATGGCACCTTTGTACTCTAATTTAGCCTCGTCCATTTTTTTACCGACTTTGGTAAGATCAGTAACAAAACCATCGAATTTATCGTATAATGCGCCGGCTTGCCTTGCAATTTCAAGTGCATTTCGTTGTTGTTTTTCATTCTGCCACATGCTATCTATGGTTCTCAACGTTGCCAATAAGGTAGTAGGCGTAACGATCACAATATTCTTCTCAAAAGCTTTGTTATATAGTTGGCTATCATTATTCAATGCTATGGCAAAAGCAGGTTCAATAGGTACAAATAACAAGACAAAATCAGGTGACTCAATTTCATAAATATCTTCATATTTTTTTTCACTCAACTGATCTACATGCCTGTTTAGCGATGAAATATGCTCTTTTAAATATTTATTCTTGTCTTTTTCTTCATCGGCATTTACATATTGTTCATAGGCAGTTAAGGAAACTTTAGCGTCAACGATCATTTTTTTATTATCGGGTAAATTTATGATCACGTCAGGCCTTAATCTAACTTTGTTCTCATCGGTTGTATTAAAGCTTTTTTCGATGAAATATTCACGGTCTTTTTCGAGACCAGATTTTTCCAATACCTTTTCTAATACCAATTCACCCCAATTGCCCTGGGTTTTACTATCACCCTTTAGTGCTTTCGTAAGATTAACAGCCTCCTTACTCATTTGCTCATTTAACTCTTTTAAACCAATGATCTGTTGTCTTAAGGCCGCATGGTAATCGATACTTTCTTTATGGGTTTTATCAACCTTATCTTCAAATAATTTGATTTTTTCTTGAAGCGGATTTAATATCGTCTTTAAATTTTCCTTATTCTGTTCTGTAAACTTTGTCGATTTTTCATCTAATATTTTATTGGCAAGATTTTCGAACTCTTTTGTAAATTTTTCCTGAATTTTTTCCAGTTCTTCTTTTTGTTCGTTTAGCTTATCATTTAAGTATTTAATATCGGCATCTTGCTGTATATTAACCTTGATAATATTTTCCTTTTCTGCCTGCTGCTGTTTTTGTTCCAGTTGTAATTGATCAATGGTTCTTTCGGCGTTAAGCTTAGACTCTGTAAGTACCGCATTCCGTTCCTGTAAACTCGCATTCGTTTTTTCGAAATTAATTTTGGATAATAATTTACCTATAAATGCGCCAATTAATAAAGCAACAACAAATACAATCCCGAAAAGAATATATTGCTCCATGTTAATTAAAATTTATAAATTGATATCCACCTGATTGAAACCAAACCAATGCTGTCATTGCAGATAAGGCCATTTTTACTTCCGGCAACTTTTGTTCCTTTTCATAACCCTTTCCAGCATATGATTGGCCACAAACAAAAAGTTCAACATTAGCTTCTTTTAAAACCTTGATCAATTCAGTATTAGGATTTTTAGTCATAAACTCCTTTTTATAGGCTTCATCGGTCAAAACATTTTTGGTTGCGACACCATGAATAATTACGGCTACTTTTAAATTTTCTTTAGGTACTCCATATTGTGTATGAATCTGTAAATAGCGTGCTACCGTTTTAAGCAAAGGATTCGTTTTATCGAGATCGGGACTGTCGGTATAAATATCAAAAATAACTTTATATACCTTATTATTATCAAATTCAAGATCGGCATTCTCCACTTTATATACCTTACCGTATTCTTCAATTATTAAACCTTGTTGTTGCGCAAAACCAAGACTACCTAACCCAAAAAATAACAAACAAATTGCTTTATACATTTATAATTTATTTTAAAAATTAATATTACAAAATATATATAAGAATTTATAAAAATTTGTGCTTTTGTTTTTAATATCTTATCATTGAACTATGAAGTTTTTATCAAGATTTATATTATACAAAATCATGGGCTGGAAGATCATAAATGATTTTCCAAAGCTGGATAAATTCTTGATCATAGCGGCTCCGCATACGAGCTGGCAAGACTTCCCAATTGCATTGCTGGCAAAATATGCCACCTCATTAAAAGCGAATTATATTGGAAAGGATTCTTTATTTAAACCTCCTTTCGGATTCATATTTCGTTGGTTGGGCGGTGCTCCCGTAGACCGGTCGAAAAATACGAATTTAGTACAAGCAATCGTAGATATTTTTAATAGCAGAGATCGGTTCGTTTTAGGAATGTCGCCAGAAGGCACAAGACAGAAGGTCGATCAATGGAAAACGGGATTTTATTATATCGCAAAAGGGGCAAAAATACCAATTGTGATGGCTACCATCGATTTTGGAAACAAACAATTAAAAATTTCTGAACCTTATTATGTAACGGATGATATGGAAGCCGATTTTAAATATTTTCATAGTTACTTTGCTGGGGTTAAAGGTAAACATCCCGAATTAAGCTGATATTGGCGAGTTAAGGCAATTATGTTTTTTTGAGTGGGGATTGAATATAAAATGCAAAATAAAAGATTACCAGTACAGTGGCAATACCGGTTACTAAAAATGTGGTGCTAGCCCCAAATTGATACCAAATAAGTCCTGCCAAGGTACTCGCCAACATTGTACAAATACTTTGATATCCAGAATAAGACCCGATGGCAGTCGCAAGATCTTTTTTATCGATGATATTACTTATCCATGCTTTTGATATTCCTTCAGTAGCTGAGGCATAAACTCCATAAAAGAAGAACAGGCTTATAATTATATAAATATTGTTAGAGACACTCATTACAAAATAAACAATGGCAAATAAAATGAGCCCGACAATAAAAATTCTCTTTAATCCTAATTTATCGGCTATGATCCCTACCGGATAAGCAAATAGGGCATATATCAAATTATAAAAAATATAAACGCCAATTACGGTTGTATCTGTAAAACCAGCTTCTTTTACCATTAATAAAAGAAATACGTCAGAACTGTTAAACAGGGTAAAAACAAGTAACCCAACAACCACTTTTCTATACATAACCGGGCTGGTTTTCCAATATTTTAGAAATGAAAATAGAGGGGTGGCTACTTTTGTTTTTAGTTTGGGTAATCCTTTTTCTTTAAGATAAAAAGAGGCCAATACAGCAAAAAGACCTGGCACAAAGGCCACATAGAATAGCGTTATATAGTCTTCGGGATAATAATAGAGATAAAGCAGTGCTAATAAAGGGCCTAATACGGCACCTAAAGTATCCATTGATCGATGGAATCCAAAAACCCTGCCTTTGGTTTTGAGAGTAGCCTCGTCAGATAAAATGGCATCCCTCGCACCTGTTCTAATCCCTTTACCTAACCGGTCGATGGTTCTTGCAAAAAAGATCCATAATGGGTAGACAAAAAAGGCCATCATAGGTTTAGAAATGGCACTAAACATATAACCTAACTGAACAAAAGGCACTCTTTTGCCCGAATTATCAGAAAGCTTACCGAAATATCCTTTGCTTATCCCTGCAGTAAACTCAGCAAAACCTTCCAGTATACCGATAAGTACAATAGAAAAACCAATGGTCTTTAAATATATCGGCAATACTGGATACAGCATTTCACTGGCGGTATCGGTAAAGAGGCTTACCAATGATAAGATCCAAACGGTTTTAGTAATATGCTTCAAGGTATTTTAAATATCTAATAGCCTTTTGTTGCAAGTACAGGATTGAGATGATTGCACCCTGATAAAATTACGGTAATTAATAAGTAAATATTTTTTCTCATAATTACTTCATTTAATTTATTCGCTTACCGGTCGTTGTGAATGAAAGGCCTTGTTGCCCGGAAGTTGAGATCATGACGCCCTCAAAAAGAGGTTCGTTTAATTTTGAATGGCTTCTCCAGTCGAATAAAAAATTCGCGCCAGTACCTCCTTCTTGGTCCATTTCGTTAATAACAATTTCTATAGTTTCCATAGGGGCTATATAAATGGTCTCATTTAAGTATTTTCGAATAGATTTTCCTTTAGTATCAAAGTATTCTGCCTTATCGATATAAATTGTGTCCCGCATGTTTGTGTTTCTCATGCTAACAGTTACGGTTAAATCAAAGGTCCTATGTTCTGATTGATCGTAAATTTGCGAGTAAACTGATAAATACGTGGTTCCTTGAGTTAATGAGTCGCTCAGGCTATGGTTTACCGTTCTCTTGTTCCAATTCACTGGGTTAATTGCACTAGTTTCCTTTTTAGTATTACATGAGACTGTTAAAATGCCCACAATGAAGATAATAAGTAATTTTTTTATCATTATTTTATAATTAAATATAGTTTATTTTCTTTATGAATGTTGTGATTTAAATATAACAATTTTCAAATACATTTTATATTAAATTAATTTATCATATTTTAAAATATACTATCAAAAACTTCTCGCGTATGACAGAATAATGTATTTGTGCAGTTTTGTTTCGTTGGTTTCAGCAGCATTAAAGCGATATCCAAACCAAAAATCATTTTTTTTATCCCGATGTTTAATGTCAAATCCCCCATAAAAAAATTTATTGTTTGGACTAACTAAAAAAATAGAATTATCACCAAAAAGATGACCCTCCAATACGGCATTATGAGACAAAAATCTATAACCGGCACATATGGAAAAAAACACTTCTTTTTCTGTAGACCCAATCCTGTTATAAGCCATGCTTGACGTCATAGCTTGCCGTCTCCCGAAATGGGCAATAAATTCAGGTTGGGCATATATATCTTTTGTCCCAATTGCCAGTTCTGATTTTACTCCAACATATACACTAAAATTGTTTTGAGAAAGTTGCCACTCACGGGTATATGAAGTATACAGGTTCACATGTATCTTGTTATTAAGTTCATATGCCCAAGTAGGGGGTTTTGGTACGGCAAGGGCATTATGGTACCATCGGTGAAAAGCACCTGCACCGGATGCTTTACCTGTGAGTCCTAATGCAAAATCTGTTACGAGCCTATTATTGCCATTTACATAAGACCAGCCCAGATTAAGTTCCATATAACCGGCGTAAGGACGATCCATTTCGGCAATATTAGTAGTGTTTATTTTAGCCGGGGTATAAATTTGTTGTCCTAAAGATATGGATATTTGTTCCATATCAGATTTTAACATTCCTTTATTTAATAAACGATTATAAGATAGATATAATCCCGAGGTGTAGTACCTATCAGAAAAAGCCAAGAAGTCATTATCATGCCTCAAGCTAATTTGATGTTTTACTCCTTCTTTGGCTACCTGATCCTGTTGATCTTGTGCATAGATAGGATCAATGAAGCTTAAAAATAATATCAAAAAAAATAAGTGAATTGTTTCATTATTAAACTTGTAGCGGGTATTTAAGAATTGAGATAAGTAGGCGTTCAAAAGGACATCTGATTAAAGAATTTATTAACTATTAAAATTTCATAACAATATTTTTTATTAATTCAGTTATTCTTTTTTACCATCTTTTGCAGGAAAATATTGTTTGGTATTAAGACTTCTTCATCTTCTTTTGTTTTCAATTTAATAAAGAAAAATCCTATATCGCTTATTCTTCCTTCTATTGCATAGTCTTTATCAATGATCGTAACCGTATCGTCTAATTTAGCAGAGTGATTAAAAAAAATGATTATACCAGATGTGAGATTTGACAAGTGTGACCACTGCGCAAATAAGGCAATTCCCATGACCGTTAGGAAGGAAGCCATGAACATGAATAATTCTGATTGATCAACTCCCCAAACTGTAAGAATAAAAATCAGAGTTATTGTAATGAGCCCAACCAGCATAATTTTTTTAACGATTTTCCCGCGGGTTTTTTGTAAAACGTTGCTTCTAACGGTTCTTTCAACTAATTTATTTGATATCAATCGAAGTAGAAAGAATAGAATAATTGATATTGCAGTTTCTAGTATTTTAATTTCTGTTAAATTCATTTAAATCATTGCTAATTACCTAATTGTAAATGGCCCGTTATCTTCGCATGCAACTAAAATGTAAAAAGAAACGAATCGGAAGATTCGTTAGATGCTAGCAATTAAGATTATACCAGCCATTTTTGTTAATTATGTCGGCCTACCTGTTTTTTTATTCCATTAAGATTTAGAGTTTTAATATGAGATTATCATTTAACTATTAATTCTCTAATAGAACAAAGGTCACCTATTTTATATAAATGCATTAAGTATGCACCAGATAATTATTTCAATAGGATCAAAATGCACTACTTATTAGAAATAATGGTCTCAATAGTATCTGCCAGTTTAAAATCTTTTTCGGTAACACCATCTACCTCATGCGTATTAAGCCTGATCGATAATTTATTATAAACATTACACCATTCAGGATGGTGATTTTGAACTTCTATTTCGAATGCAATTCGGGTCATAATGGAAAAACAATCTTTAAAAGTTTCAAATTCCATAGAGGTTTCTAGTGCATTATCATGAAATTGCCAATCTGGTAATTCCTTTAACCTTTTGGTAATCTCTTGTTTCGTTAGTTTTTTCATCTTTTTTTAATTTAAGTGAAAATAGAAAATTTATGCTTAAGGATACAATTAAATCGCCGAAGTTTTCGGCCTAACATATTATCCCTTATAAAATGGTAATTTTACTACCGTTGCTGGTATGGCATTTTTTCTTATCTGAATATGAATCTTACTTCCAGGATCAGCAAAAACTGCAGGTACATAGCCCAAGCCAATTCCTTTTTTTAAACTCGGACTCATAGTTCCAGAAGTAACAATACCCATTTTCTTACCATTGCCATCAACAATATCATAGCCATGCCTGGGCACCCCTTTTTCATCCAGCTCAAACCCAACCAATTTCCGGTCGGTACCGTATTCTTTTTGTTTTTTTAAATTTTCTGAATTCGTAAATTCTTTGGTAAATTTCGTTATCCAACCCAATCCAGCTTCTATAGGGGACGTGGTATCATCTATATCATTTCCGTAAAGGCAAAAGCCCATTTCTAATCTCAAAGTATCTCTTGCTGCCAATCCTATAGGCTTGATGCCATATGCTTTGCCTGCCTCCATAACCTTATTCCAAACTTGCTCAACTTCAGAATTTTTACAATAGATCTCAAAACCACCAGAGCCGGTATATCCGGTTGCAGAGATAATAACATGTTCTATGCCTGCAAAATCGGCTACCTCGAAAGTGTAATATTTCATATTTTCGAGGTCTACAGAAGTTAATGATTGCATGGCTTCAGCAGCTTTCGGGCCTTGAATGGCCAGAAGAGAAAAATCATCAGATAGGTTTCTCATTTCTGCACCAACATCGTTATGCTGAGAGATCCAATCCCAGTCTTTTTGAATATTGGAAGCATTTACGACGAGCACGTATTTTTCTTCATTTAACCGATATATAATAAGGTCGTCTACTATACCGCCTTTATCATTTGGCAAACAACTATATTGCGCTTTACCGTCGTATAATTTAGCAGCGTCGTTAGAGCATACTTTTTGAATCAGTGCTGTGGCATTAGGTCCGGTTATTAGAAATTCTCCCATATGAGAAACGTCAAAAACGCCAACGCCATTTCTCACGGTTTCGTGTTCGATATTAACACCTTCATATTGCACAGGCATGTTATATCCAGCAAATGGAACCAGTTTGGCTCCTAATGCTTCATGTACTTTCGTTAAGGCAGTATTTTTCATTAAATCTGTTTGAATATTTCAACACAAATCTAATGATTAATTATTGAGTAAAAAAGATTTTAACTCGCCATAATCGGAGATAGATTTCGCCTTTTTGGTCTTATGAATCACATCTTTAATTTGATGAGGATAGGGTAAGGTTTTATTGATTACAGGTTCGACAACGTCTAAAAATTTGATCGGATGCGCAGTTTCTAAAAAAATACCCAGCGTATCTTTGTTTAAACGGTGTTTTTTTAAGCCCAAATAGCCCACAGCGCCATGTGGATCGGCTATATAATTGCAATTCTTATACAAGTGTAACATGGCTTCACGTGTTTTATCATCTGTAAAAGAATAGGAGTGAAGGTCTTTTTTTAAATTTTCGTAATTATCACCATATATCTTTTGAATTCTTACAAAATTGCTAGGATCACCAACGTCCATAGCATTCGAAATTGTTTGAACAGAAGGTTTTGCCATGTAAATTCCTGTTTCCATAAATTTTGGTACGATATCGTTCACATTGGTAGCTGCAATAAACGACTTGACTGGGAGTCCTATTTTTTTTGCCATCATGCCGGCACAGATATTTCCGAAATTACCACTTGGTACTGAAAATATAACTTTTTTATCATGATCCTTCAATTGCTTGTAAGCAAAGAAAAAATAGAACATTTGTGGTAGCCAACGAGCCACATTAATTGAATTTGCAGACGTTAATTGTTTAACAGCAGTAATACTTTGGTCTAAGAAGGCTTTTTTAACCATAGCCTGGCAATCGTCAAAAGTGCCTGAAACTTCTAGTGCAGTGATGTTTTTGCCAAGGGTAGTGAGCTGTTTTTCCTGAACATCACTTACTTTTTTACTTGGATAAAGAATAACGACCTTTACATTTTTAACGCCTAAAAATCCGCTTGCAACCGCCCCGCCAGTATCGCCCGAGGTTGCCACCAAAACTGTAACTTCATGATCATTGTCTGCATTAAAATAACCCATGCATCTTGCCATAAAACGGGCTCCAACATCTTTAAATGCCATCGTAGGCCCATGAAATAGCTCTAAACATTTAATATTTTCTTCTATATCGATCAAAGGAAAATCAAAACTTAAGGTTTCGCTAATGATCTGTTTTAAAGCAGTTTCAGGAATTTCTTCGCCTATGAATTGTTTTATCACGGTAAAAGCAATTTCCTTATCTGAGTATTGATGAAGATTTTCTATAAATGCTTGAGGCAGTTTATTGATAGTATTAGGAAAATACAGTCCCTTATCTTCTGCCAGTCCTCTTATCACAGCATCTTTAAAGCTTGCCTCTTTTGCTTTACCTTGTAAACTATAATACTTCATACTAAATACAATCTAGGATTTGGATTCCCTGGCTATTTATTTTAGAAGTATAAATATTAAAATCTATATCAGATTTCTCATAAACTTCTCTCATTCCTTCGGCTACCTTCTTAGCGGTGGTTTTACCTTTACAAAGGGCAAAAATTGAAGGTCCGGATCCCGAAATACCTATACCAAGTGCCCCCATTTTAAGTCCGATTTGTTTTACTTCTTCAAAATGAGGTATTAAACTTTTCCTATAAGGCTCGGCAATTACATCAACTAATGATCTACTTATTAAATCATAATCATCTGTATATAAACCACTTATTAAACCTGCTAAATTGGCACTTTGTTTTACGGAATCGGCTATAGGAACATGTGGATTCAGTACATTGCGGGCATCTTCGGTTTTAATTTCAATTTGAGGATGGATAATGGTAACCCATAGATCTGCCGGTACCGGTAACTTTACAATTTCTAAAGGTTCATAACTTTTAACCAGGATAAATCCACCATGGATCACTGCTGCTACATTATCAGCAATGGGAGAACCACAAGCTACCCTTTCGCCAATACGTGCAAATTGCGTTAATTCGAGTTTAGAAAACGGACTTCCCAATAATTCATTGGTTGCAAAGGCAGCTCCCGCGGCACTCGATGCGCTACTTCCTAGTCCGCTTCCAGGTTTTACTTTTTTATAAAGTTCAATTTCAACCCCAAAATCCGCATTAGTTTTATTCAGCATTGCCATAACAACAACACTTGCAGCGTTATGCTTGACATCGTAAGTAAGGTCTGCACCCTCTATTTTTTTAATCCGAACACCTTTTTTCTTAGTTCTGGTAAATACCATTTCGTCACCAATTTCTTTTATGGCAAATCCCAAGGCATCAAATCCACAAGAAACATTGGCTACAGTGGCTGGTGAAAATATTTTAATTTTGTTCATATCAATTACTTGCTATTTTTATAACATCTGCAAAAAGTCCAGACGCAGTAACATCAGCACCCGCACCTGCACCTTTGATGATCATAGGCTGTTCGGGATAGCGGTTTGTATAGAACATAACAATATTATCTTTTCCTTTTAAATTGTAAAACGGATGGCCTTCGGGAATTTCTTTTAGTCCAACTTTCGCTTTTCCATTACTAAACTCGGCAACATACTTCAATTGACATTTATTCTTATTGGCCGACACCAATAATTTATTGAAATGGTCGGCATCATCGATAAGGGATCTGTAAAAGTCCTCAACTGTAACCGCTTCATGATTTTTTTTGGTTAAGAAAGAATCATTCCTGATATCTTCTAAGTTCATTTTTTCACCACTTTCTCTGGCTAATATCAAAATTTTACGGGCAACGTCTACACCGCTCAGATCAATTCTTGGATCTGGTTCTGTATACCCTTCGTGTTGTGCTTGTTTTACGATATCATGAAAATTAGTTTCGACGTTAAAATTATTAAAAATAAAGTTTAAACTACCTGAGAGTACGGCTTGAATATTAATTACATTGTCGCCCGAGGCAATTAGGTTATTTAGAGTATCTATAACCGGCAATCCAGCCCCCACGTTAGTTTCGAATAGAAATGGGGCATTATATTCCAACGATAATTCTTTTAACTCCCGATATTTATTAAAATCGGAAGAACAAGCTATTTTATTACAGGCAACCACAGCGATACTGTTCTTTAAGTATTCTTTATACATATCGGCAACCTTTTTATTGGCTGTAATATCCACAAAAATGCTATTTCGTAAATTCAATGTTTTGGCATTTTCTAAAAAGCCATGCAAGGAGGCATTTTGCCCGTTATTCAAATTCACCTTCCAGAATTTTAGAGGGATTCCCGTTTCATTAAAAACCATCTTTTTAGAATTCGAAAGTCCTATGACCCTGAGATTTATTTTTAGCTTATCACGAAGAAATTTCTCTTGTGACCTTATCTGGTCTATTAATTTTTCTCCCACATTTCCTACGCCGGTAATGAACAGGTTCAATTGTTTGTAATTCTCCTTAAAAAAACTTTCATGCAAGCTATTTAAAGCCTTTTTTACGTCTTTAGTAGCTATTACGGCTGAGATGTTCTTTTCGGAGGCACCTTGGGCGATAGCCCTGATATTTACATTATTCTTACCTAAGGTGCTAAACATTCTACCGCTAATGCCTTGATGGCTTTTCATTTGTTCGCCTACGATGGCAATGATCGACAAATGTTTTTCTACATCTAGCGGTTTTATTTTATCCCTAATTATTTCAAACTCAAAAACGGAATCAATGGCGGCTTTTGCCTTATCTGCATTGCTATCATCTATACCTATGCAAATAGAATGTTCTGAAGAGGCTTGTGTGATCAATTTCACATTAATCTTCTCGGCCGCCAATGTTTCGAAAAGGCGTTTTGAAAAACCTGGTATGCCAACCATGCCAGAGCCTTCAAGGGTTATTAAGGTAACATTCTCAATATGGCTTATCCCTTTTACAGGATTCGTTTTACCTTTGCTAGTTTTTGTGATTAAAGTCCCCTTTTCATCAGGTTTCAGGGTGTTTTTAATAAGTATAGGTATTTCTTTTTTTAGCACAGGATGAATGGTTGGTGGATATATGACCTTGGCACCAAAATGCGACAATTCCATGGCCTCCTCGTACGATATTTCTTCTATGGGTATGGCTTGACTTACCAATTTAGGATTAGCGGTATACATACCACTTACGTCAGTCCATATCTCAAGAACGGATGCATTTAAGGCAGCTGCTACAATAGAAGCAGTAAAGTCTGAACCACCTCGGCCTAAAACAGTGGTATCTCCGTCACTGCTCGAAGCTATAAAACCCGGCAAGACAACCACTTTAGCCTTATTCCCTTTTGAAAATGACCTGATCTTTTTATTAGTCCGTTCAAAATCAACAGAAGCATTTGTAAAGGTATTATTGGTAACGATCAGTTCTCTGGAGTCCTTACGAACGGCATCTATACCATGCTGAGCTAAAATTTCAGCAATGATATATGACGAAAGTAATTCACCATAGCTAAGGATGTTGGCCTCACTTTTAGCCGAAAGATCATGAATAAGTGAAATGCTCTGCAGTACTTGTTTTAGTTCTTCGAATTTATTCTCAACTTGGGCGTTTAATTTCTTTTGTTCCTTTTCAGTAGTCAACCCTTTTATTATTGATAAATGAATATCTTTTATATTCTGTAAAACAGTCGTATAGGATGAATTCTTAATAGAAGCCAATTGAGCTGCATCTATCAATAAATTGGTAACCGTAGCGAATGCTGAAACAACTATGTATTGGGTAGTTTGTGAGTCATTTTTTGAAATGATTTCAACTATTTTCTTGATATTCTCGGAGGATCCAACGGAGGTGCCTCCAAACTTTAATACTTTCATTTTTTTAATTTATTGATCACTAAAAAATATTTAATCCTATTTGTTCAATAGATATAATAATTGGATAATATGAAATAATAAATTTAACCCCTAAGGGTTGTATCAGTGCGAGTAATGTGCATGGCACTCATTATTAGAGAAGTTATTTTAGAGGGCATATGTAGTTTTAGTAATTGCACGCATCAAAAGTAAGAGATATTGTTTTAATAACAAGCAATTTATATTAGTTTATTGTGCTTTTTATTGAATTATTAGTTGGAGGCTTAAATTTTCAGAAATATTTAATAATTGTGTCTAATTAAGTTAAAAATTATAATTGTATTTTTGAAACTTTACTATATTAAATGAACCTATGCAAAGGAACTTTTTATTCTTAATTGCTTTAATATTTTTATCTTCAACTGCTATTTGTCAGGCAGATCAAACGCCACAAGATTATTTAAATAAAGAATTTCACCAGAGTAGAAGGGAAGCCTTGAGATCTTTGTTACCTGATAATAGTGTAGCAGTAATCTTCGCAAATCCGGTGCGCAATAGGTCAAACGATGTTTCGTATGTATATCATCAAGATACTAATTTTTATTATTTAACAGGATATAAAGAACCACATTCTGTATTGTTAATTTTTTCTGAAGACCAAATTGAAAATGATCAAAAATCATTTAACGAACTTATTTTTATTCAGGAAAGGAACAAACAAGAAGAATTATGGAC